>DAOMNN010000013.1:47956-55416 GCA_035443825.1 Rhodocyclaceae bacterium
TTCAGGGTCGATTTCACAGCCGAGGATTGTCTGCCATGAGTCTCACTCCCGAATCCGTTACGGAAGCACTGAAGAACGTTATCGACCCGAACACGGGCAAGGACTTCGTTTCATCGCGATGCATCAAGGGGCTGGCCGTTTCAGGCGGTGACGTGCGCTTCGCCGTTGAACTCGGTTATCCGGCCAACAGCCAGCACGAGGCCATTCGGACCTTGGTCACGAACGGACTGTCCGGGATCGAGGGCTTGTCGAAGCTGGATATCGAGGTGCGCAGCAACATCGTCGCGCATGCGGTGCAGCAGGGGGTGAAGCTTCTCCCGGGGGTCAAGAACATCATTGCGATCGCTTCCGGCAAGGGTGGCGTCGGCAAGAGTACTACGGCAGCCAATCTGGCGCTGGCGCTGGCGTCCGAGGGTGCCAAGGTCGGGATCCTGGACGCCGACATTTATGGGCCGTCCCAGCCGCAGATGCTGGGGATCGGTGACCAGCGGCCGCAGTCGGTCGATGGCAAGACGATGGAGCCGCTGGAGGCCCACGGGCTGCAGGCGATGTCGATCGGATTTCTCGTCGATGTCGAGACGCCCATGGTGTGGCGCGGTCCGATGGTGACCCAGGCGCTGACGCAGCTGCTGAAGGAAACCAACTGGAAGGATCTTGACTATCTGGTGATCGACATGCCTCCGGGTACAGGCGACATCCAGCTCACGCTGTCGCAGAGCGTGCCGGTGACGGGTGCGGTGATCGTCACGACGCCGCAGGACATCGCGCTTCTGGATGCGCGCAAGGGTCTGAAGATGTTCGAGAAGGTCGGCGTTCCGATCGTCGGCGTGGTGGAGAACATGAGTATCCATATCTGTTCCAAATGCGGCCACGAGGAGCCGATCTTCGGCACGGGTGGTGGAGAGAAGCTCTGTGCCGACTACGGCGTACCCTTCCTCGGCGCCCTGCCGCTCGACCTTCAGATCCGCGTCGAGGTCGACAGCGGGATTCCGACGGTGGTGGCCGACCCGGACGGGCGCATTGCTGCAATCTATCGGGACATCGCACGCAAGGTGGCGGTGCGAGTGGCCGAGAAGGCCAAGGACATGACGCACAAGTTCCCCAATATCGTCATTCAGAACACCTGAATCCAGTCATTCGCACAAATGCCCCGCCGGACCGCTTTCGGTCCGGCGGGGCTTGGCCTAAACTACGCCGATTTTCGAGTCCGACGCCTGTCGGTCACGTCCAAGAGGAAACCGCGCCCCCATGGCCATCAAGTCAGACAAATGGATCCGTCGCATGGCGGAGCAGCAGGCGATGATCGAACCGTTCGCCCCGGAACTCGTGCGCTACAACGGGGAAGGCAAGATCGTGTCGTACGGGACGTCGAGCTACGGCTACGACGTGCGTTGCGCAAATGAATTCAAGATATTCACCAACATCAATTCCACGATTGTCGATCCGAAGGACTTCGATGCGCGCAATTTCGTGGATTTCGTGGGTGACGTGTGCATCATTCCGCCGAACTCGTTTGCGCTTGCCCGTACGGTGGAGTACTTCCGCATTCCGCGCAACGTTCTGACGGTCTGCCTGGGCAAGAGTACCTATGCGCGCTGCGGCATCATCGTGAACGTGACACCGCTTGAACCCGAATGGGAAGGCCATGTGACGCTCGAATTTTCCAACACGACGCCCTTGCCCGCGAAGATCTATGCTAACGAGGGTGTAGCGCAGATGTTGTTCTTCGAGTCGGACGAGGTTTGCGCGACGTCCTACCGGGATCGCGGCGGGAAGTATCAGGGGCAACAGGGTGTTACATTGCCCAAGATCTGAATCTTCGGGGTTCGCGGCAGATGCTTGATCCAGGGCCGGGAGCGGCCCTTTGTGCTTTTCTGGCAAGGTTTGTGCAATCAGTTCACGGGTAACATGCCCATCTGCCGCAAGGCGACATGCTGGAGACGAGGATGCGCTTCCATTTTCCGATCATCATCATCGACGAGGACTTCCGTTCGGAAAACACCTCCGGTCTCGGCATCCGGGCATTGGCGAAGGCGATCGAGGGGGAGGGGATCGAAGTGCTGGGCGTGACCAGTTACGGCGATCTATCCTCGTTCGCGCAGCAGCAGAGCCGTGGCTCGGCCTTCATCTTGTCGATCGACGACGAGGAGTTCACTTCCCCGGAGGCAGCTGACAAGGCGATTGCCGACCTGCGTGCTTTCGTCGTGGAAATCCGCCATCGCAATGCCGACATCCCGATCTTCCTGCACGGCGAGACGCGCACCAGCCGCCATATTCCAAACGACGTGCTGCGCGAGATGCACGGCTTCATTCACATGTTCGAGGATACGCCCGAGTTCGTCGCACGCTACATCGTGCGCGAAGCGCGCAATTATCTCGACACGCTCGCGCCGCCATTCTTCCGTGCGTTGGTCCACTATGCTGCCGATGGGTCTTACTCATGGCATTGTCCCGGGCATTCGGGCGGCGTGGCGTTCCTGAAGAGTCCGGTCGGGCAGATGTTTCACCAGTTCTTCGGCGAGAACCTGCTGCGCGCCGACGTGTGCAACGCCGTCGAGGAACTCGGCCAGCTTCTCGACCATACCGGCCCCGTTGCGGCGTCAGAGCGCAACGCCGCGCGCATCTTCAATTGCGACCATCTGTACTTCGTCACGAACGGCACCTCGACCTCGAACAAGATGGTGTGGCATACGACCGTCGCGCCCGGGGATATCGTGGTGGTCGACCGCAACTGTCACAAGTCCGTTCTGCATTCGATCATCATGACCGGGGCGGTGCCGGTGTTCCTGACCCCCACGCGCAACCACTACGGCATCATCGGGCCGATTCCGCTCGAGGAGTTCTCGATGGAGAACATCCGCAAGAAGATCGAAGCAAACCCGTTCGCGCGGGAAGTGAAGGACCGGAAACCGCGCATTCTGACGATCACGCAGTCGACCTATGATGGCGTCGTGTACAACGTCGAAACGATCAAGGACATGCTCGACGGAAAGGTCGATACGCTGCATTTCGACGAGGCGTGGCTGCCGCATGCCGCTTTCCACGATTTCTACGGCGACTATCACGCCATCGGGGCGGATCGTCCGCGGTGCAAGGAGTCGATGATGTTCTCGACCCAGTCGACGCACAAGCTTCTTGCGGGCCTGTCCCAGGCTTCGCAGATCCTGGTGCAGGACTCCCAGACGCGCAAGCTCGACCGCGACATCTTCAACGAGGCCTACCTGATGCACACCTCGACCTCGCCGCAGTACGCGATCATCGCCTCCTGCGATGTCGCCGCCGCGATGATGGAGCCTCCCGGAGGGCCTGCACTGGTCGAGGAATCGCTTTCCGAAGCGGTCGAATTCCGGCGCGCGATGCGCAAGGTCGAAGCCGAGTTCGGACTGGCCGACTGGTGGTTCAAGGTCTGGGGTCCGGAGTTCTTGCCCGAGGAGGGCATGGGCGAGCGCGAGGACTGGATTCTCAAGGCCGGTGAGCGTTGGCATGGCTTCGGCAATCTGGCCGAGGGCTTCAACATGCTCGATCCGATCAAGGCCACGATCATCACACCGGGACTGGACGTGGACGGTGATTTCGCGGATTGGGGAATTCCTGCCGGCATACTTACCCGTTATCTCGCCGAGCACGGCATCATCGTCGAGAAGACCGGCCTGTACTCGTTCTTCATCATGTTCACGATCGGAATCACCAAGGGGCGCTGGAACACACTGGTGACCGAGTTGCAACAGTTCAAGGACGACTACGACGGCAATCAGCCGCTGTGGCGGGTCATGCCAGAGTTCATCGCAAAGTTTCCGCGTTACGAGCGCATCGGACTCAAGGACTTGTGCGCCCAGATCCACAGCTTCTACAAGGCTCACGATGTGGCGCGCCTCACCACCGAGATGTACCTTTCGGACATGGTGCCGGCGATGAAGCCGGCCGACGCGTTCGCGAAGATGGCGCACCGGGACATAGAGCGGGTGCCGATCGATGCACTGGAGGGGCGCGTCACCGCGATGCTGGTCACGCCTTATCCGCCGGGCATTCCGCTGCTGATTCCGGGTGAGCGCTTCAACAAGACCATCGTCCGCTACCTGCGCTTCGCGCGGGACTTCAACGCCGCGTTTCCGGGATTCGAGACCGATATTCACGGTCTGGTCCGGCAGGAATGTGACGGGTTGACAAGCTATCACGTCGACTGCGTGAAATAGAGCGGGTGCCGCCAGGCCCCCATTTGACCCACGCCGCAGTACGGTCAGCGGCGCCGCCGGTACTCGACGAAATCGAAGTCGAATTCGTTGTCGGCATCGGCCCGATGCGATTCACGCAGCACTTCCTCGAAAACCTCACGGTCGATCGAGGGAAAGCGCGCATCGCCCTCGATGTCGGCCTGAATCTCGGTCAGGAACAGGTGGTCGGCACCAGCGAGCATCTGCTGATACAGTTCGGAACCGCCGATCACGAAGACTCGCTCGGCGTCATCGAGTGCGGCCATTGCAGCAGCCGGATCGGTGAACACCTCCGCGCCGTCAGCCTTGTATCCGTGGTTGCGTGTGATCACGACGTTACGCCTGCCCGGGAGTGGGCGACCGAGGGATTCCCAGGTCTTGCGCCCCATCACGATCGGATGTCCCGATGTGACCGCCTTGAAGTGGGCGAGATCGGCCTTGAGTCGCCACGGCAGCGCATTGTCACGGCCGATCGTGCCGTTGCGCGCGACCGCGGCGATCAGAATGACTTCGCAGGTTCGGGTCATACCGCCACTGGCGCCTTGATGTGCGGATGTGGATCGTATCCTTCGAGGGTGAAATCCTCGAAGCGAAACCCGAAGATGTCGCTGACTTCGGGATTGATCTTCATGGCCGGCAGGGGGCGTGGTGTCCGACCCAACTGCTCGCGCGCCTGCTCCAGGTGGTTCAGGTAAAGGTGGCAGTCGCCTCCGGTCCACACGAAGTCGCCCGGGCGCAGATTGCACACCTGAGCCACCATCATCGTCAGCAGCGCGTAAGAGGCGATATTGAAAGGCACGCCAAGGAAGATGTCTGCGCTGCGTTGGTAGAGCTGGCATGAAAGCCGGTCGCCTGCGACATAGAACTGGAACAGCGCATGGCACGGCGGCAGGGCCATGCCCTCGATCTCCCCCGGGTTCCATGCAGAGACCAGATGTCGCCGCGAGTCGGGGTTGCGTCGGAGTCCGTCGATCAGTTGCGCTATCTGGTCGATGCTCCTGGCGTCCGCCGTCTGCCAGCGTCGCCATTGTTTGCCATAGACGGGTCCGAGCTCACCGCTTTCGTCAGCCCAATCGTCCCAGATCGACACGCCGTTTTCCTTCAGGTAGCGGATATTGGTATCGCCCTGCAGGAACCAGAGCAGCTCGTGAATGATGGAGCGGGTGTGCAGCTTCTTCGTGGTCAGCAGCGGAAAGCCGGCATCGAGATCAAAGCGCATCTGCCAGCCGAAGACGGAGAGGGTGCCCGTGCCGGTCCGATCGGTCTTGCGATGGCCATGATCGAGCACATGCTGCATGAGGTCCAGATACTGTTTCATGAGGTATTCCGTAAGACGCCAACGGTTAATTCTACATGGGCACGTCGGTGCCCAGCGCTGTGTTAATCTTTCGCGGCAAGACGGTCGGCTTGTGCCCCTCGCATAAGCCGCCCGCCGCCAACAGCCTGCGGCCGACATGAACGAATCTGTCCCCGGACTTGACGATCCCGATGAACTTCCGAGTGGCGGGTTCCCATCGAACAGGGGCGATCGGGAGCTTTCGTCGGCAATGGCAGTCTCCGACCCGGATTCGGGTCAGCGAGCGTCTAAGTCTGGTGTTTCCGGATTCGTCGAACGGGGCTTTCGTGGATCGGTGGCCGGTTCGGGCGGAGGAGGTCTTCTTGTTCGCCGCCTTGCCTCGGAGCAGGATGCACTCACGACGCTCGATACGATCATCGGCGGTCTCGATGGGCTGGCCAGGGCGGATTTCGTCCCATGCGACGCGCGCTTCAACCTGATCTCGGAACTCGACCGGGACGTAGGTGCGATCGTCGAGTATCTGATCGGGCATTGCGCTTTCGCCGACGTCGAGCCCCACCACCGGTGTGCGCCTGCGGTGCTTCGGTTGCGCGACGCGTATGGAGCGTTGCTCGACGCCTATCAGCGGTGTGCCGAGGTGTGCGGGCAGCGCCCGGACCATGTCGACTGGTCGAGGGCGTGCCATTTGGGGCTGGTTGGGGCCGCCGGCGAGCGCATCAAGTGGGAGCGCCTCGCGGGTGGTCCGGCACATCCTGACCTGTGGTCGTGGATCGGCAAGGCCTTCCTTTCGTCGACAGGGTCGGGCGTGACTTTGCCAGACGCGCGTTGCGTCGTCGCCGGGGCTACCGAAGATCCGATCAAGCGTGGATTTCTCAGAGCGGTGGCACTGTCCAGTGCGGGATTTGAGCAATTGCATCCCTCGCTGCTTCAGCCCCTCGACCGGCTTGTCGATCTGTGTCTTCCCGCCGTGAGTCTTGAGAAGCGGCCGCAGGCGGACGTCACCCGTGCTCTGGATGCCGAGATCTCGGCAGCACCGCGCCGCGTGATGCGTGTTGCCGACGCCGATCCAGACGGGTGGTTTTTCTCCACGCGCTTCGCGGCACAGGCCTTGCATGCCTTTACGGAAGGACTCCGGCATGGTGTGGTGCCGCCGGAGCTGGAGAAGCTGGGAGTATCCAGGAGTCTGATCTCCGCCACGGTCAAGCATCTGCATCGACAGTGGTCCGGGGATTCGCCGCGCAGGCGCCATCGGCGCCACTGCGTTTCAGGCCCCTTGTCCGTCGCCGTCGGCATGGTCGAAGTGTGGCGACTGTTCGACAGTGGCTACGTTCCCGATGCCGCTGGATGCAGATTCTCCGATGTGAGCCGCGGAGGCGTGGGGGCGATGTTGCCGGCGACCCTGGCCGAGTCGCTTCCCGTAGGCGAGATCGTTGCCGTGAGGCCGCACGATGGCGGAGCCTGGCATGTCGGTCTGGTGCGGAGGACCTGGCAGGAGAATGAGCGCGACACCCGAGTGGGTCTGCAGACGCTTTCGATGGCGCCGTCGCTGGCACGCGTCGACGATGGAAGCCGGTCCATAGACGTTCTGCTGTGCGATGTCGTACAGAAGGGGGAAGCGTTGCGCTTCATCGTGCACAACGATCTTCTTCGTTTCGACGCCCCCCTGTTTCTCACCCATCAGGGCTCGGTTTACAAGCTAAGGGCACTCGAGATCGGGGCGACCGGCGAGGGCTTCGAACTCTGGGCGTGCCAGGTGCTATAGACCTGCCGAAGCCCTGCGCAAGGTGTAAGTTCGAACCGGTCTTCAAGCCGCGTGGCCAATCGGGGGGAGGTTCATTCTCGCGTGTCGCAGGATGCCGTGGGGTGTTCGTTGCCGCTGCTGTGTTTTTGTTTGCTGGGTAGTTGACGGTATGGTGGGTGTTGTTCATAATTCCGCTTCTTCGCTGCTTTGA
>DAOMNN010000014.1:0-22369 GCA_035443825.1 Rhodocyclaceae bacterium
GTCCTCGATATGTGGAAGATCGCGATGAAGCCGGGAAAACCGCTGGCCTATGGGCGTGTCGGGGCCGCGGCATTCATCGGCCTGCCGGGCAACCCCGTATCGAGTTTCGTGACCTTCCTGATGATGGTACGTCCGTTCGTGCTCGCGACGCAGGGCGTGTCCGATGTCGCGCCGGCAGTTGTCGAATTGCTCGCCGATTTCGACTGGCCACGTCCGGACCGGCGAAGGGAGTTTCTGCGGGGGCGCATAAATGCGCGCGGGCGGGTGGAGATCCACACACAACAGGGAGCTGCTGCGTTGTCATCCATTGTGTGGGCCGGCGGTCTCGTCGACGTTCCAGCCGGGACGCCGATCAAGGCCGGCGAATCCGTTCGTTTCATTCCTTATGGCGAGTTGTTGCATTGAACCGGGTTGATCGCATGACTATAAGAGTACTGTACTTCGCTGCGTTGCGGGACGCGCTGGGACGTTCGGAAGAGTCGCTGGCCCTCCCGCCGGGGGTTTCGACCATTGGCGAGTTGCAGACCTTTCTTGCCGATCGGGGTGATCAGTGGAAGGCGATCGAGGGCGGAAAGAGCGTCAGGGCAGCACGGAACCAGCGCATGGTGGGTTCGTCAGAACCGGTTTCGCCGGGGGACGAGATCGCATTCTTTCCGCCAGTGACCGGGGGTTGAACATGTCAGTCAGCGTGCAGGAAGGGGACTTTGATGCTGGCGCCGAGATCACGGCGCTGTCCCAGGGATGTCCGGAGGTCGGGGCTGTTGCCACCTTCATAGGTCTTGTGCGCACCGCCAGGGACGGGTCGGGCGTACGGGCGATGACCCTTGAGCACTATCCGGGAATGACCGAGAAGGCCCTGGAAGACATCGTTGTTGACGCTCGCGGCCGATGGCACCTCGAGGGCGTGCGGGTGATCCACCGCGTCGGGAGACTGGAGCCCGGGGACCAGATCGTTTTCGTTGGTGTGGCCGGTGCCCATCGGGGCGAGGCGTTCGCGGCCTGCGAGTTCATCATGGATTATCTGAAGACGCGTGCGCCGTTCTGGAAGCGCGAAGAAACGCCGCAAGGCGTTCGGTGGGTCGAGGCTCGTGAGAGCGACGACGATGCCGCAGTGCGGTGGGACGACATCGAGATCCGGCGTTGAGGGCCATGTCCCGACTGCTTAGATGAAAACGGCGCCCGCGGGCGCCGTTTCCGTCTCCGACTAGCGAAGGCTCACTTCTTGCCCTTGGTGCTTCCGCCCATCTGATTGAAGGCCTGGAACGCTTCGCTGGAGGCGCGCGTCATCTGCTCGAACGCCGCCCGCGTCGTATCCATGGCGGTCTGAATCGCCGTCATGGCGTTCTGGTCGGTGATCGGCATGCCCTGGAACATCTTCTGCATCGCCTCGAACACGTCCTGCCCACCGCTGGTCAATTGTTCCCCGACCAGCTTGCCCACTTCAGACTGGGTGCGGCTGGCGAGTTCGGCCATCTCGCGAGCGCACGCGAGCATCTGTTCGGTGGAGGTCTGGGCAAACTTCGTACGCAGTTCCAGCAGCGTCTGCGGATCCTTGGCGCTGGACAGCGCCTTGGCGTTCTTGACACCTTCCTCGAAAAGGTTCTTCGCGGTGGTGACCTGCAGTTCCATGATGCGCTGCGAGTTCTCGATCGACATCTGCGCCAGGCGCATCGCCGCTTCGAGGTTCTTCTTCTGCAGTTCGTTGAATTGATCCTGTTTGCTAGCCATCTCATATCTCCCGCTGACACTTGTTTGAATGCTGAGGGCTCACATGGGAATTCGACAATCGCGCCGCGTCCGCCTGGAGTCGGTCGCCAGATTCGTTGCAAGCCACGAGTGAGGCCTTGACGCTGTAGCAGCAAAGGGTCGTTCAGAACTCGACCCGGCTGCGGGATTGCCTCGTCTCAACGTTAAAAATATCACAGCCAGCCGGACATTATCGGCTTTTCATGGAATGAAAGAGCGGATTCACCCGGAATTGTTGCATTGCAACAACAAGGCGTCGGCGTGCCCGCTTGTTCGAGCGCCGGCGGACTGGATATGTCGGTTGACTTCGCCCCGACCGTCCCCATATCGGTTCCATCCAGAAATCGGCGAGGAGATCCCCGATGCGCTTCGACAAGCTCACAACCAAGTTTCAGCAGGCCTTATCCGATGCCCAGAGCATCGCGGTCGGAAACGACAACCAGTTCATCGATGCGCAGCATCTGCTGGCGGCGCTTCTCGCGCAGGACGACGGTTCTACCGTTTCCATCCTGCAGCGGGCGGGCGCCAATGTCCCGCCGCTGAAGGCTGCGCTGAAGTCGGCCATCGACCGCCTGCCCAAGGTGCAGGGCCACGGTGGCGAGGTCCAGGTGGGGCGCGATCTGACCAACCTGCTCAATCTCACCGACCGGGAAGCGCAGAAGCGCTCTGACCAGTACATCGCCAGCGAACTCTTCCTGTTGGTGCTCACCGATGACAAGGGCGAGACGGGGCGTCTGCTCAGAGAGCACGGTCTTACGCGCAAGGCGCTCGAAGCTGCGATCGAGGCGGTGCGAGGCGGGCAGAGTGTGGGGAGCCAGGAGGCCGAGGGGCAGCGGGAGGCTCTGAACAAGTATTGCCTCGACCTTACCGATCGGGCCCGGCAGGGCAAGCTCGATCCGGTCATCGGTCGGGATGACGAGATCCGTCGTGCCATCCAGATCCTCCAGCGACGCACCAAGAACAATCCGGTGCTGATCGGTGAGCCGGGGGTCGGCAAGACCGCCATCGTGGAGGGACTGGCCCAGCGCATCGTCAACGACGAGGTGCCGGAGAGTCTCAAGGGCAAGAAGGTGTTGTCGCTCGATATGGCCGCCCTCCTGGCGGGGGCGAAGTACCGCGGCGAATTCGAGGAACGGCTCAAGGCGGTACTAAAGGAGATCGCCCATGAAGAGGGACGCATCATCGTCTTCATCGACGAACTTCACACCATGGTCGGTGCCGGCAAGGCCGAAGGTGCGATCGACGCCGGAAACATGCTCAAGCCTGCCCTGGCACGCGGCGAACTTCACTGTATCGGTGCGACCACGCTGGACGAGTATCGCAAGTACATCGAGAAGGATGCCGCGCTCGAGCGCCGCTTCCAGAAGGTGTTGGTCGACGAGCCTTCCGTCGAGGCGACGATCGCTATCCTGCGCGGTTTGCAGGAGAAGTACGAGATCCACCACGGCGTGGAGATCACCGACCCGGCCATCGTGGCGGCTGCCGAGCTGTCGCATCGCTATATCACCGACCGCTTCCTCCCCGACAAGGCGATCGACCTGATCGACGAGGCCGCGGCGCGAATCAAGATGGAGATCGATTCCAAGCCGGAAGTGATGGACAAGCTGGACAGACGCATGATCCAGCTCAAGATCGAACGTGAAGCGGTAAAGAAGGAAAAGGACGAGGCGTCGCAGAAGCGTCTGCAACTGATCGAGGAGGAACTCGAAAAGCTCGAACGCGAATACAACGATCTCGAGGAGATCTGGAAGGCCGAGAAATCAAAGGCGCAGGGTTCTGCGCACATCAAGGAGGAGATTGACAGCCTGCGTGCGCAGATGGCCGAGTTTCAGCGCAAGGGCCAGCTCGACAAGGTCGCGGAACTCCAGTACGGCCGGCTGCCGCAACTGGATGCACAGTTGAAAGCCGCCGAACAGGCCGGAGAGGGTGCCGCGCCCAACAAGCTGCTGCGCACCCACGTCGGTGCGGAGGAAATCGCGGAAGTGGTCTCGCGCGCGACCGGCATTCCTGTCAGCAAGATGATGCAGGGCGAACGTGACAAGCTCCTTAAGATGGAGGAGCGCTTGCACCAGCGTGTGGTCGGGCAGGACGAGGCCGTGCGCATGGTGTCCGATGCCATCCGCCGCTCGCGCGCCGGGCTCTCGGACGAGAATCGCCCCTATGGATCATTCCTGTTCCTCGGTCCGACCGGGGTGGGGAAGACCGAGCTGTGCAAGACACTCGCGGAGTTCCTGTTCGATTCCGAGGAACACCTGATTCGCGTCGACATGAGCGAGTTCATGGAGAAGCATTCGGTCGCGCGCCTCATCGGCGCCCCTCCCGGCTACGTCGGCTACGAGGAGGGTGGTTACCTCACCGAGCAGGTCCGGCGTAAGCCTTACAGCGTGATCCTCTTCGACGAAGTCGAGAAGGCGCATCCCGATGTGTTCAATGTGCTGCTTCAGGTCCTCGATGACGGGCGCATGACCGACGGACAGGGCCGGACCGTGGATTTCAAGAACACGGTCATCGTCATGACCTCCAACCTGGGCAGCCAGATGATCCAGCAGATGGCCGGTGACGACTACGGGGTGATCAAACTCGCAGTCATGGCCGAAGTGAAGACCTTCTTCCGCCCCGAGTTCATCAATCGCATCGACGAGGTCGTGGTGTTCCATGCGCTCGACGAGAAGCAGATCGCTGGCATCGCCCGGATCCAGTTGCGGTACCTGGAGAAGCGGCTCGCCCGGCTGGAGATGGGCATCGAGGTCAGCGAGGAAGCCCTTGCGGAACTTGCGGATGCCGGATTCGATCCGGTGTTCGGGGCAAGGCCACTCAAGCGTGCGATTCAGGATCGTATCGAGAACCCGCTTGCAAAGGCGATCCTCGAAGGTCAGTTCGCGCCCAAGGATCGCATACGGGTCACACTCGACAATCGCACCATCGTGTTCACGAAAGGCGACTGAGCGCTTCGCCCGGTGCGATCCCGCATGCCTGGGCCATCTGCGAGATCAGTCTGCAGGTTTCGCCAGGTGTGAATGATCGCCGTCGAGGATCCGGTCCAGATCCTCGGCGCTCATGGGACGAGCAAACAGATAGCCCTGCATGGTCCGGCATCCACGTGCGGCGAGAAAGCCCTGTTGCGCGGTGGTTTCGACCCCCTCGGCGACGATCTCGATCCCTAGATCGCGCGCCATCGAGATCGCTGCCGATGCGATGGCCGCATCCTCCGCGTCGCCGGGCAGGTCCCGGACGAAGGATCGGTCCAGCTTGAGGCGCTTGATCGGGAGCCGCTTCAGATAGGCGAGGCTCGAGTATCCGGTGCCGAAATCGTCGAGCGCCAGGGTCAGCCCCAGCTCTCCCAGCCGCGCAAGACTGGCGAAGAGTTCCTCGGACGGCTGCATCAGTACGCTCTCCGTGATTTCGAGCTCGAGACAGTCGGCCGAGGCGCCTGTTTCGGTGATCGTGTCCTGCAGGCGATCGATGAAGTCCGGTCGCCTGAACTGAAGCGCGGAAATGTTCACGGCGACCAGTAGGTCTCCATGCCCCCGTGCTCGCCACAGCAACTGTTGGCGGCACGCATTGCGCAAGACCCAAGCGCCGAGCGGCACGATCAAGCCCGAATCTTCTGCAACCGGAATGAAACGGTCGGGCATGATCAAGCCCATTTCCGGGTGCTTCCAGCGAACGAGGGCCTCGACGCCGGTGATGTGCGCGCGCGCGGTGTCGAACTGTGGTTGATAGTGCAGAACCAGTTCGTCGCGTTCGATGGCGCGGCGCAAGCCGCCCTCCAGCCTGAGGCGCTCGAGGGCGCGTGCGTTCATCTCCGGTACGAAATATTGATAGTTGTTGCGCCCCGAGTCCTTGGCCCCGTACATCGCGATGTCCGCGTGCTTGAGGAGCGTATCGACGTCGTTGCCGTCCGCCGGGTGGAACGCGATTCCGATGCTGACCGAGAGGTTCAATTCGTGACCGTCGAGCTCTATGGGTTCGGTGAGTGCGGCAAGCATCTTTCTGGCGACCGTTGCGGCATCTTCCGGTCGTGACAGGCGGGGCAGCAGCGCGACAAACTCGTCGCCTCCCAGCCTGGCGATGACATCCTCCTCGCGGATGCTGCCGGCGAGGCGCCTGGCGACCGCAATGAGAAGCTTGTCCCCGGCCGTATGACCGAGCGAGTCGTTTACGGTCTTGAAGTGATCGAGATCGAGAAACAGCACCGCGAGGGCGTCATGATGGCGATCTGCCGCCTGGAGCGCGGCGCGAGCCCGAATCATCCACAAGCTGCGGTTGGGCAACCCGGTCAGTGCGTCATAGTGCGCAAGCTGCTGGATCTCGCTCTCGGCCTTGCGGACCTCAGTCACGTCCTGAGCCGTACCACGTATGCGCGACAGTCGCCCGTCCGTCCAGTCGCTCTCGATAAGCACGTGAAGTACGCGCCCGGCGACGCTGGCCGTGCGGCAATCCATGGAAGCCGCGCCGGGTTGTTCACTCAGTCGCTCGATAGCCGCCACGATGCGAAGACGGTCGTCCGCCGCAATTGCATCGAGCAGATCCTGACGTGACAGCGGCTTCGCGGGTTCGACTCCGAGCAGGGCGGCCAGTCCGTCCGAGCAGACTATTCGGCCCTGTCCCGGTACGATCTCCCAACTTCCCATGCGCGCAATGCGCTGGGCGCGACTCAGGGCTGCCTGTTCTTCCTGCAGGCTCCACGTCGTGGACGCCAGTTCGGCAGTACGGCGTGCCACCAGGTCGGCGATTCTTCTGGCCTGACCGGTGGTCATGAGCAGGAAGGCCCCCAGAACGCCGGTTGCGAAAAGGCCGACGGCAATCGTTGTCCACGCTGCCCAGGTTCTCATTCCTGCGGCGTATGTGTCGCTTGCACGGAGGCGGATTTCCCAGTTGCGGTCGCCAAAGAGGATCGGAAAAGCGTGTGCGAGTCCCGCCCCCATCCAGGATTGCTCGGTGCACGCCATCGAACCCGAAAGACGTCGATTTTCGCGGTCTGCATCGAGATCGACCAGGCAGAGTCTGAGTCCTCGATCTTCGATGTCCGCAAGCGTCGCGGCAAGGATGTCGTCCATTCGGAATGCCCCGCTCACGACGCCGCGGGGCTGTGATGCGTGGCCGAAGAAAAGGGCGTCAACAGGTGAAAAGACCGCCTGATACACGACGACGCCACGCTGCGTGCCGCGTTCCTGCGTGAGCGTGAAGCCTTCGCTGGCTTTCGGCCTTGCCGTCCTGAGGGTGTTCCCGATCGCGAGCGATGCCGCCGGGATCGACAGGGGGTTCAGTCCCAGCACGGCGATATTGTCTTCGAGGGGCTCTACAAACAGGATCGGCAGGTAGCGCTCGCCGGCAGCGGCTGGTGCGGTCCGCTCGGGTCGGCTTTCGTCGCGATCGAGAATCACGAAGTCGTGTCGATCAGACGTCCGGATGTGCTGCTCGAAGGTCTCGCGCTCATCTGCCGTGACGTAGGGGTTCCAGCTGAAGTTCTGCGTTCCGGGGTGCCGCTGGAGCAGTGGTGCGACGAACTCGCGAAACTCGTGGCGGCTCAACTCCGGATTGAGCGCAGCGTAGCGCTCGATCGCGAGGATCATGTCGAGCTGGGTCTGCAGTCGCTTGTCGATGAGGGTCGCGGCGTTTTCTGCATCCCGCATGAACTCGGTTTCGATCCGGGCATCCTCGGCATCGCGAATCTCGACGAAGACCAGGGCGGTGAGCAGGGTGGTGATCGCGAGCGGAAGGGCCACGGCCAGGCGTCGCGGTCGCCACAGATCCCTAGGCTGGCCAAAAAAGACGAACATCAGCGGTGCAGCCAGGAGCACGCCGAGGGTGTCGCCAAGCCACCAGTTCCACCAGTTGAGCAAGCCATCGCCCGCGGGAATGGTATTGGCCCAGACCAGCGTGGGGACGGTAATGGAAGCTGCGACAAGGCAACTTGCCGGTGCGACCAGCAGCAGAAAACAGGTGATGCTGCGAGGTGTATCGAGTGCGTTGGGGAAGCCCACCAAGCGATGGCCGAGCCAGGTCCCGGCCAGGGCCTGAAGGGTCACCGCAGTCGGGGGCACCAGCGTTACCCATGACAGTGGATCGACCCCCGCCTGAGTGCTGGCTACGATGTTTACGGCAAGAGATCCGGCGAATATCGCCGGCCATACGCCTATGCCGAAGATCAGCATGGCCGAGAGTGCGATGCCGGCAGGCGGAAAGACGAGTGCGACATAGTCCGGCGGCACCGATACCTGCAATGCGGCCCATCCGATGAGGGCATAGGCAGCCGCAAGGGCGACCAGGATGGACAGTCTGGGTTTCGGTGCGGGAAGGTTCAATACAGACACGTAATCGGATCCTGCCGTGCGAAGAGGGGGCGCCCGTGGGAGCGGCTGGAATGTATGGAGAGCATATTCTGGCCTGCGGAGCGGCACAATGCGATAATGCACGGTTGGACACGGGTGAAAATACCGGATGTGTCCGATTTCGCCCGATTAAATGGAAAACAATCGATGTTTGAGGCAGTTCGCAAAAATAAGCGCATCTCGCAGGTCATTCTCGCAATCATCATCGTTCCGTTCGCATTCTTCGGCATGGACGCGTATTTCAGCGGCCCATCCGGCGGCGGCGAAGTCGCGTCGGTGGGGGGGACGACGATCTCCGTGCTGGAGTTCGATCAGGCCCTGCGCGACCAGCAGGATCGCCTGCGCGAGATGACCGGCGGTCAGATCGACCGCGCACAGTTCGAGTCCGAAGAGTTTCGTCGTGCCGTACTCGAGAGCCTGATCAATCAACGCATCCTGCTCCTCCATGCGCTCGAAAGCCGCATGGTCGTGACGGATCAGCAGGTGCAGGAGGTCATCGTCTCGCTTCCGGCGTTCCAGGAAGAGGGGCGTTTCTCGCTGGAGCGCTACGAGCGTCTGTTGCGTGCGCAGGGGCTGTCGCCGGCAATGTTCGAGCGCCAGCTCGCGCAGGATCTGCGGACGCAGCAGATCGCGCAGGCGGTGGGTGAATCGGCCTTCGTCGGACCGGCCTCGGCAAGGCGCCTTCTTGTTGCGCAGCTCGAGGAACGCGAGATCCGTGAGATCGACTTTCCGGTCGTGCGCTTTGTCGACGAGGTGCGCGTCACCGACGAAGCGGCACGCGCTTTCTACGATGCGAATCAGTCCCGGTTCGAGAGACCGCCGCGACTGCGCGCCGAGTATGTGGTCTTCGATCACGACGCGCTGTTGAAACGGGTCGAGGTGTCGGAGGCTGCCATCGAGCAGTTCTATGCGAGCAATCCTGACCGCTTCGGCCAACCCGAGGAGCGTCGCGCGCGGCATATCCTGATTCAGGTCGCACCGGATGCTTCGAGTGCGGACGTCGAAGCGGCCCGGGCCCGGGCGCAGCGACTGCTGGAAACCCTTCGCAGCCAGCCGGAGCGCTTCGAGGAACTGGCGAAGGCCGAATCCGAAGATCCGGGTTCGGCTCCGGGTGGTGGCGACCTTGGCTTCTTCGGACCCGGTGCGATGGTGCAGGCATTCGAGGATGCCGTGTTCGGTCTGGCCGAAGGCGAGATCAGCGATGTCGTCCGTTCGGACTTCGGCTTCCACATCATCGAACTGACCGCTATCAAGCCGACCACGGTCGCGCCGCTCGAACAAGTGCGGGACGAGATCGTCGGGGAACTCGGACAGCAGGAGGTCGCGCGACAGTTCGCGCTGTCGGCCGAGCAGTTCGCGAATACCGTGTATGAACAGCCCGACAGTCTCGAACCGGTCGCCGAACTGCTCGATCTGGAGATCCGGACGACGGACTGGGTCAGCCGTGACGGCGGTCGACTCGGTCCATTCGACGATGAACGGCTCGTCAACGCACTGTTCTCGGATGAAGCACGGGTGCAAGGCGAAAACATCGAAGCTGTCGAGGTCGATCGAGGCACGCTGGTTTCGGCGCGGGTGATCGAGTACGAGGACGCCCAGCGTCTCAGCTTCGAGGCGGTGCGCGCAGAAATCGAAGCGCAGTTGCGCGAGGATGAGGCGGCCCGGATCGCGCGGGAACATGGCGAGGCGACGCTTGCCCGACTCGTCGCGGGGGAAACGGCTCAGATCGAATGGAGCGCGGCACGCACCGTTCGACGCGAGAGCCCGACTCTGCCACCTGCAGCGATGCGTGCCGTGTTCGGCGCGCCGAGTGCGAAACTGCCGACCCACGTCGCTGCGATCTCGCCGGATGGAACCTATACGATCTACCGTGTGGAGTCGGTCAGGCGCCCCGAGCCTGGTGACGACGACCCGCGTGTGCAGGCGCTCGCCGAGGAATATTCGCGGATAGTGGCAGACAAGGATTTTGCCGCCTATCTGGAGTCACTCCGGGATCGGTACAAGGTGGAGATCCGGGCCGCCGCCTTACGCAGGAACGATCGCTGATCGGTGCACCGGAGAACAAAAGCCCGGAATCAAGCCGGGCTTTTGTTCCTGGAGGCTACGTCCGGAAGAAAAGCTCAACCCTGATCGGAGTTTCCCAGTGCGGTGGTGTTGAAACCCCCGTCGACATACATGATCTCGCCGGTCACGCCGCTGGCAAGATCCGAGCACAGAAATGCCGCGGCATTGCCGACCTCTTCGATGGTGACATTGCGTCGCAGCGGAGCATTGTGCTCGTTGAACGAGAGCAGCTTGCTGAAACTCCCTATACCCGCGGCGGCGAGCGTCTTGATCGGACCCGCCGAGATCGCGTTGACGCGAGTGCCCTCAGGACCCAGACACACCGCCAGATAGCGTACCGACGCTTCGAGGCTCGCCTTGGCCAGACCCATGATGTTGTAGTTCGGCATGGTGCGGACCGCGCCGAGATAGGACATCGTCAGCATTGCGCCATTGCGACCTTTCATCAGCGGACGGGCGGCTTTCGCCATCAGCGGGAAGCTGGCCGCGCTGATGTCCTGCGAGATGCGGAAGGCATCGCGCGAGAAGGCGTCGAGAAAGTCGCCTTCGAGAGCATCGGTGGGTGCATAGGCGATCGAATGCACGAAACCGTCCAGTCCGTCCCAAACGAGGGCAATCTCGTCGAACAGCCGCGTGATTTCCGCGTCACTCTGCACGTCGCAGGGGAATACAAGCGCGCTGCCGAACTCCGCTGCCATCTTCGATACGCGCTCCTTGAAGCGCTCGTTCTGGTAGGCAAAAGCGAGTTCTGCGCCTTCGCGGTGCATGGCTTTGGCAATTCCGTAGGAAATCGAGCGGTTGCTGATCAGCCCGGTAATCAGAATGCGTTTTCCGGCAAGAAAGCCCATCGTGGTGTTGCTCCAGCATGGTGACCGGCGGATTATAGCCCAGCGGCGGAATCGACTTGGGGCGTCGACTGATCACGACACTGTCGTAGCAGCAGCCGCGCAAAGTGGTCAGGGTCACGCTCGTGGCATGACCGGGTGTGCCGAACGGCGGGTGTCAGCCGAAGGGCGCAACGCCGAACAGCCAGGCGTGTGCATAGCGGACGAACACGAACCAGGCCACGATGCCGATTGCGAGGGCGACGGCATCGTGGCGGAGACTGCCCGCCTTGCGCACAATCCCTGACTTCCGGTCGCGCCGCCGCGACGCGACGAAGGCGCAGACCGCCCAGATAAGGAAGCTCCCGAACAGCAGCACATCCGCCAATGTTCCGTTCGCCACGAGGTGAGCAAGGGCCCATAGCTTGGTCCCGGCCAGCATCGGGTGCCCGATGCTGGCGCGGATTCGCGTGCCTGGGACGTAGGCCGCAACGAGCAGGATGAAAGCAGGTAGCGTCAGAAGCGCTGCGAGGTGTTTGGTCCAGACGGGCGGAAACCATAAATAGACGGGTTCGAGGCGGGCCAGGCCGTAGCCCCAGACGATGAACGCGAATCCCACGATCGATGCGATCGCGAACAGGCCCTTCCATCTCATTTCTCCGATACGGCCGATCTGCCGGGTGCGCCAGTCGTCGGCGACGATGCGTATCGAATGGGTGCCGAGAAACAGTGCGAGGCCGAGGATCAGTACGAGCATGTCATTGACTCTCCGGAAGGCTGTGGATCGGGGGAGGTGGCACGCGCGGTCAAGCCTTGACCCGCATGAGGCGGGCCTTCTCGCGCTCCCAGTCGCGAGTCTTCTCGTCCTCGCGCTTATCGTACATCTTCTTGCCCTTGGCCAGTCCGATCGTGGCCTTGATGCGTCCCTTCGAGAAGTGCAGGTCCAGAGGCACGAGCGTGTAGCCGGCGCGCTCGACCTTGCCGATCAGTTTTGCGATCTCGCCGCCATGCAGCAGGAGCTTGCGTGTCCGGGTGGGGTCGGCACGCACATGGGTCGATGCGCTGGTGAGCGGTGTGATGTGCATGCCGAGTATGAAGATCTCCTCGTCGCGGACGATGATGTACGCTTCCTTGATGTTGGCCCGTCCGTCTCGGATCGCCTTGACCTCCCACCCTTCGAGCACGAGTCCGGCCTCGTACTTCTCCTCTATGAAGTAGTCATGAAAGGCCTTGCGGTTGTCGACGATGCTCATGGGTGCGGGATATCCGGGGACTCGGGCGCTGGACGCTTGCGGTAGAATCGGGCATTTTAGCAGTTCGGACTACCCTTCCCAAACATGGCTGACGTCAAGAAGCTCGTTCTGATCGAATTCACTCCGGAGCAGATGTTCGCCCTTGTCGACCGTTGCGAGGACTATCGGCATTTCCTGCCGTGGTGCGGTGGTGCGGACCTGCATGAACGGACCGACACGCTCACCGTCGCCACGATCCACATCAACTATCACGGCATCAAGGCGCACTTCACCACCGAGAACACCAAACGGCGCCCGTTCGAGATGCACATCCGCTTGAAGGAGGGGCCGTTCAAGCATCTGTACGGGGGTTGGTTCTTCACGCCCCTTGGCGAAACGGCGTGCAAGATCGAGTTCAACCTGCACTATCAATTCTCGAACAGGCTCTTGGAGAAGGCACTCGGACCGGTCTTCAATCACATTGCCAATACCTTCGTCGACTCCTTCGTCAAGCGTGCCGAGCAGGTCTACCGGAACAACTGAAATGGCAGAAATGATCAATGTGGAAGTGTGTTACGCGTTGCCCGAACGGCAGGCGCTGGTGAGCCTCGTCCTGCCGCTGGGCGCGACCGTGGGGGATGCTGTCGCGGCGTCCGGATTGCTCGAGACTTATCCCGAGATAGACGTGGACGGAACGAACAAGGTCGGAATCTTTGCCAAACTGGCCAAGACCGATACGGTCCTCCGCGACAAGGATCGGGTGGAAATCTACCGTCCGCTCATCGCCGATCCCAAGGCGGTTCGCAAGAAGCGCGCCGACGAAGGCAAGGCGATGAAGAAAGGCGGCGGAGACGCCGAGGAAGGCTGAACGCGTCGCCCCCCGGCTTCGCAGGCGGGTACTATTCGCAGTTGTTGCGGATGAAGTCCTGGGCACGCGTGATCTCGGCGGTGCGCTCGACGTCATCGAGATACTCCCGCTCACCGCTCTGATTGAAACGACTGACGCGCTGGCCGGACTGCAGCGCAGCGAGTTGATTTCGCGCCTGGGTGCACATCCGATCGCGTTCGGCAGCCTGCCGACTTTCCTGTTCGGCCATGGCCTTGGCCTCCGCCTCTTCGGCGCGCCGCTCACGAAACTCGAGTTCGCGTTCTGCAAGGGTAGGCATGCTGGCCTCCGCGGCACCTTCGGTGGGCGCGGAGGAGGGTCGGCCGGGGCGGATCAGTTTGGCTTCCACGCCGTGGGGCGGCTGATCGGAATAGTTGAGACGACCCTCCGCATCACGCCATTCATAGACTTGCGCAGCGGCGGGAAGAGCGAGAAAAAGAGCAAGAATCAGCGTGCATGACTTGAACATTTGGCGGCTCCAATATGAGGAGGCGCCGCTTACATGCAGTTGGCGCCGTCTGTATAATACGGATTTGGTCGAGAGGAAAAAAGCCATGCGAGTGATTCAGAAGGCGCTGACGTTCGATGACGTCCTTCTCATCCCCGCCCATTCCACCATCCTGCCGCGCGATGTCAGCCTCAGGACGCAACTGACGCGGAACATCAGCATCAACATTCCCCTCGTCTCGGCTGCCATGGACACGGTGACCGAGTCCCGGCTTGCGATCGCGCTGGCTCAGGAAGGTGGTGTCGGCATCATTCACAAGAACCTGCCGGTCAAGCGGCAGGCGGCCGAAGTGGTCAGGGTGAAGCGGTTCGAGTCCGGGGTGCTCAAGGATCCGATCACGATCCCTCCGACCATGAGCGTGCGTGAAGTCGTCGCCCTCACGCGGCAGCACAAATTCTCGGGATTGCCGGTCGTCGAGGGCCTGAAGGTCGTGGGCATCGTCACCAACCGCGACCTGCGTTTCGAAACCAACCTCGACCAGCCCGTGTCGGCCATCATGACACCCGCCGAACGGATGGTGACGGTGAAGGAAGGCGGGAGCCTCGAGGAGGCGCGGCACCTGATGCACAAGCACCGCCTCGAACGGGTTCTGGTACTCAACCCCGCCGGCGAGTTGCGCGGTCTCATCACCGTCAAGGACATGATGAAGTCCACCGAACACCCGATGGCGTCGAAGGACGACCTCGGGCGCCTGAGGGTGGGAGCGGCCATCGGCGTCGGTGCTGGCACCGAGGATCGATGCGAGGCGCTGGTCGAGGCGGGTGCCGACGTCATCGTCGTCGATACCGCGCATGGCCACTCGCAGGGCGTGCTCGACCGGGTGAACTGGGTGAAGAAGCATTTTCCGCATGTGGACGTCATTGGCGGCAATATCGCCACAGCGAGCGCCGCACTTGCGCTCGTGGACGCCGGCGCGGATGCGGTGAAGGTCGGCATCGGTCCGGGCTCCATCTGCACCACGCGGATTGTTGCGGGGGTCGGCATGCCGCAGGTCACCGCGATCGACAACGTGTCGACGGCGCTGGCAGGCAGCGGTGTGCCGATGATCGCCGACGGCGGGGTGCGTTTCTCGGGGGATATCGCCAAGGCGATCGCAGCTGGTGCGAATGCGGTGATGCTCGGCGGCCTGTTCGCCGGGACCGAGGAAGCACCGGGCGAGACCGTGCTCTATCAGGGGCGCTCGTACAAGGCGTACCGCGGGATGGGATCACTGGGCGCAATGCAGCAGGGCGCAGCCGATCGCTATTTCCAGGAAACCGAGGGCAATGCCGACAAGCTCGTGCCGGAAGGCATCGAGGGTCGCGTCCCGTACAAGGGGTCGGTAACAGCGGTGATACACCAGCTCATCGGGGGGTTGCGTGCGTCGATGGGTTACCTCGGATGCAACGGCATCGAAGCGATGCGAACCACCGCGCAGTTCGTCCAGATCACTTCGGCGGGGGTGCGCGAGTCGCATGTCCATGACGTCCAGATCACCAAGGAAGCGCCCAACTATCACGTGGAATGAAGTTCCACCACGTCCCGCCGGGCGGCCGAGGCCGCCCTTCTCATTTGTCGAGAAAAGCCCATGTCCCACCAGAAAATCCTGATCCTGGACTTCGGTTCACAAGTGACCCAACTCATTGCCCGTCGGGTACGGGAGCAGCAGGTGTACTGCGAACTCCATCCGTTCGATGTCTCCGAGGCATTCATCCGCGAGTTCGCGCCCAGGGGAATCATTCTTTCCGGTGGCCCCAATTCGGTATATGAGGCGAGCGAATGGCGTGCTCCCCAGGCAGTGTTCGAACTGGGCGTGCCCGTGCTTGGGATCTGCTACGGGATGCAGACCATGGCGGCGCAACTCGGCGGTGCGGTGGAGAGTTCAAGCAAGCGCGAGTTCGGCTATGCCGAGATGCGCGCGCACGGTCATTCGCGCCTGTTCGAAGGGATCCAGGACCGCAGCAACGAGCACGGGCACGGATTGCTCGACGTGTGGATGAGTCACGGCGACAAGGTCACCGGCCTGCCCCCCGGGTTCAAGCTCATCGGCAGCAACGAGTCCACTCCGATCGCCGCGATGGCCGACGAGGAAAGGAGTTTCTACGGCGTGCAGTTTCATCCCGAGGTCACGCACACGATCAAGGGCAAGGAGATCATCGCCCGTTTCGTCCATGACATCTGTGGCTGCGGGCGGGACTGGAACATGCCGGACTACGTCGACGAGGCGGTTGCCCGGATTCGCGAGCAGGTTGGCAGCGACGAGGTCATCCTGGGCCTGTCGGGGGGTGTCGACTCCTCCGTTGCGGCCGCGCTGATTCATCGCGCGATCGGCGATCAGCTGACCTGCGTCTTCGTGGACAACGGCCTGCTTCGACTCAACGAGGCCGAACAGGTGATGCAGACCTTTGCCCGTTCGCTGGGGGTGAGGGTCATCCACGTCGATGCGACCGAACAGTTCATGGGGCACCTGCAGGGCGTCGCGGACCCCGAACAGAAGCGCAAGATCATCGGTCGTGAGTTCGTCGAAGTGTTCCAGGTCGAAGCGGCGAAGCTGCCTGCCGCGAGATGGCTTGCGCAGGGAACGATCTATCCGGACGTGATCGAATCGGCGGGAAGCAAGACCGGCAAGGCGCACACGATCAAGAGCCACCACAACGTCGGCGGGCTGCCGGAGACGCTCAATCTCAAGCTGCTCGAACCGCTGCGTGAGCTTTTCAAGGATGAGGTGCGCGAACTCGGCGTGGCGCTGGGCCTGCCGCATGACATGGTCTATCGACATCCCTTTCCGGGTCCGGGACTGGGCGTGCGGATTCTGGGCGAGGTGCGCAGGGAGTACGCGGACATCCTGCGTCAGGCCGATGCGATCTTCATCGACGAACTGCGCGCTGCCGACTGGTACGACAAGACCAGCCAGGCCTTCGCGGTCTTCCTGCCGGTGCGCAGCGTCGGCGTCATGGGCGACGGCCGAACCTACGAATACGTCGTGGCCTTGCGTGCGGTACAGACTCAGGACTTCATGACGGCGCACTGGGCGGAACTTCCGCACAGCCTGCTCGGCAAGGTGAGCAACCGCATCATCAACGAAGTACGCGGCATCAATCGTGTCGTGTACGACATCTCGGGCAAGCCGCCGGCGACGATCGAGTGGGAATGACAGGGATCTGGCGCGTCTGCTCGGTAATGCCGGCGCCAAGGCGCGTGATGTCGCGGATGCGCAGCGTTCCGTAGGTGGTTGATACGTCCGGGCGGATAAGTGCCCCTGGATCAGGATTGCAGCAGATGCAGGTTGAAGTGATGACGAACGAACTCCTGGAACTTCGCGACACCCTCGAGTGCGCTGCGTAAGCGAGCCTGTTCCATGCGGTTGAGTTCATCGAGCGCGATGTAGTTGGTCGGCGTTCTGCCGTCGCGCACGGCCTGCACGTGTCCGCGCAGCCGCAAGTGCACCAGGAACTC
This sequence comes from Rhodocyclaceae bacterium, assembly GCA_035443825.1. Taxonomy (GTDB): domain Bacteria; phylum Pseudomonadota; class Gammaproteobacteria; order Burkholderiales; family Rhodocyclaceae; genus DAOMNN01. The sequence goes on from DAOMNN010000014.1 coordinate 17,031, forward strand.
GAAACTTTCCTCGATATCGCCGGCCTGCAACGGCGTGAGAACTCCGGCCGCGACCAGGGCGGCAATGCGCTCATGGGTGCCTCCGTCGAGCTTGCGCACCTGCAATGCGAGCGACTTGATCCCGTCGGTAATCGCGAAAATCCCGGCCTTCTTGATCTCCAGCATGCCGCGATGCTCACCCTTGCGCTCGGTCTTGATCCTGCCGAACCACCCCAGCGGCGGGGCGAAGCCCATCATGTTCTTCGCCATGCGCATGAGGAAGCCCTGATTGCGCTCCAGATGGCTGTATATGTGCGACTTGAGATCCTGCACCAGGCTTGGGTCGCCATAGATGGTGCGCGCGTCGAGCAACATGCTGCCCTGCAGGATATGCTCCGGAACCGGCATGTCGAACCATCGGCTGATCTCGTGTTTCCACTGGTCCAGACTCTTCCGCCACTCCGCGTTCTTTGCCATGATTCCGCCCGGGCACGGGGGGACGCCGATCTCGATCAGGGAGTCGATCAGTGCCGTCGAGAACGCCTCGAGGAGCCCGACCTCGTGTTCCGACAGGTCGTCGGCATAGATCAGGGCGTTGTCCTGGTCGGTCGACAGCGTCTGTTCGCTGCGCCCCTCGCTGCCGAGTACGATGAAGGCGAAGCGGCTGGGCAACTCGGCGAATCGGTCTTCCCGCAGCAGCCCGATCAGACGCAGCAGGATCTGGTCATTGAGGTTGGCAATGAGCCGCACCATGTCGCGCGTGCGGATGCCCGTACCCGAGAGATGGAGAACAAGTGCCTGGATGCGCCGATGCAGGGTCTTGAGTTCATCGAGTGTTCCTGCCTTCTCGATGTCGAGTACGAGTTGATGTGGCGAATGCGCCTGGAGCCTGAGAATATCGGTGTCGGTGATGATTCCCGCGAGCTTTCCGTCGCTGTCGACCACGCCGAGTCGATGGATGCCCTGGCGCGACATGCGGTAGAGCGCCTCGTAAAGCACATCATCTTCACCAATCACGCTGAGCGGCGCGTTCATGATGTCCGCCACGCGCAGCGATTTCGGATCCTTTCCGGGAGCGACGACCTTGTTGCGCAGATCCCGGTCGGTAATGATTCCGGCGGGCGAGTTCCCTTCGCACACCACGACGCTGGATATGTTCTTATCCCGCATGATCCCGACGACATCCACCAGGCATGCGTCCGGAACGCAGGTAACGACCTTGCGCTGACAGAAATCGCTTACCGGGCGGAAGAAATCGTTTTCGTCGGCCATGGGGCAGGTTGCTCCAGAAGGAAAAGTGCGCGAATGAAGGATACCGTGTGCACGGCCGGGCCGCTCAGTCGAGGGCCTCGACCCCGAAGTCGGTGCATGACGCGAGGTCGGAGTCGCTGCATTTCGGCAGTTGCGCCGCAAGCTCGCGCAGAGCACTGCGCATGCCTTCTTCCAGGACTGGATGATAGAAGGGCAGGCGCAAGAGATCGTGAACCGTCAGTGATCTGCCGATCGCGAGCGCGAGCAAATGCGCCATGTGTTCTCCGGCCGGCGCGCACATCTCGGCTCCAAGCAGGGCTCCGCTGTGACGATCGGCGTAGATGCGCAAGACTCCATTGTCATGCAGCGCGGCGCGCGCGCGGCCCTGGCGTTCGAAGTTGACGGCACCGACGATGGTTGCCGCTTCGTCGAGTTCGGAATGGCGCTTGCCGACCACTGCGATGTTCGGTGCGGAAAACACGATCGCAATAGGGGTGCGGCGGGTGAAGCAGCGCGGGCTGTGGGAAACCGCGTTGAGTCCGGCGATATGCCCTTCGTCGGCCGCCTCGTGCAGCACGGGCGCGTACCCGTTCGCATCGCCGGCGAAGAAAACCGGAAGATCGCCGATTCGCGTAGTGTGCGGATCGACCGGTGGCATGCCGCGTTGATCCAGTGCCACGCCAAGCGTTTCCAGGCCGAGATCATCGATGTTGGGTCGTCGGCCCATCGCAGCCAGGACGGCATCGACGACGACGCTCACCTTGCCATTATGGACGCGTAGCGCGTCACCCTCGGACACGATCTCGGCGGACGAACCCAGATGGATGGCAAACTCCTCACGAAGCAGGCGCTCCAGGGTTTCAGCGACGACGGGGTCGGACAAGCCGGCCAGGCTTCTGCTGGAACCGAAACCGATCACATCCACCCCGAGGCGCGCCAGCGCCTGGGCCATCTCCACCCCGATCGCGCCCATCCCGATGACCGCGATGCGCTGCGGAAGATCGCGTTGCTCGAACAGTGTGTCGGTCGTCAGGATCCGCTCGCCGAATGCGTGCCACGATGCGGGCACCACCGGCCGCGAACCGGTGGCGATGACGATGCTGCGTGCGTTTATGCTCCGACCTTCGACATCGATCCGGTTCGGGCCGTGCAGGCGTGCCCGACCTGCGATGGCATGATCGCCGAGGCCCTCGGTGGCCTTCAGCGTCCCGCCGACGAATTCATCGCGCAGCTCACGTACGCGTTCCAGTACGGCCGGGATGTCGACCGCGAGTGATGCAGCGCCGCGTATCCCGAAGCGATCGAAATCGTGGCGCCGATGAAAGGCGTTCGCAGCTTCGATGAGTATCTTCGAGGGCATGCAGCCGACGCGTGCGCAGGTGGTCCCCCAGGGCCCATCGTTGATCAGGACGAAGCGATCCGTTCGCTTGCGTACCTCCCGCAACGCGGCCAGGCCGGCCGATCCTGCCCCGATGATCGCAACATCGACATTCTCGCTCATGATCCGTCCTATGCCTCCCGTGGAGGGTGCTCGGGACCGATCAGCTACGCGATCCCCGAAGTGTCCCTGGCCGTCGCGTGTCAGTCGTGATCAAGCGACTTGGTGGTGAACAGATAGTCGCGCAGTTCCTTGTCGAAGGTCGGATCGCGACGGCGAATCCATTCGAGGACCATAGCGGCGTGTTCCTTTTCCTCATCGCGGTTGTGCTTCAGGATCGACCGCAACTCCTCGTCCTTGCAGGCGTCTGCACGCTGGTTGTACCAGTCGACCGCTTCGAGTTCCTCCATCAGGGAAGTGATCGCGCGATGCATGTCGCGTGTTTCGTCGCTCAGTTCGGAGATGGGTTCGTGATAGCCTTCATTTGCCATTGTGTGTTCCTGGTTGCGCCCTGTGCGCCGTTGTCGGACGGGTGATGTAGATGGCCTTTCGGTCATTGTGCCATCGGAATGCACGGTGGCGAAACCGGCGTTGCTCACCGCGGTCATCGGCTCGGGTAAACTGTCGGAATGGACGAGTTGGCGAGCACGAGTGACGAGATGTTCATGCGGCTGGCGCTTGAGCAGGCGCGCATGGCCGGTGCCTGTGACGAAGTGCCGGTCGGGGCCATCGTCGTATGCGACAGCGAGGTGGTGGGGCGTGGTTTCAATCAGCCGGTTCGAAGCCATGATCCTACCGCTCATGCCGAAGTGGTGGCCTTGCGTGACGCGGCGACCCGGATCGGAAACTATCGACTTCCCGGATGTACGCTGTTCGTCACGCTGGAGCCGTGTGTGATGTGTTGCGGCGCGATCATGCATGCGCGCATCGCACGGGTGGTGTTTGGTGCGCGTGACCCCAAGACCGGTGCTGCGGGCAGCGTGATCGACCTGTTCGGCGAGGAACAGCTCAATCACCATGCGCAGGTGAGCGGTGGCATTCTCGCGCGCGAATGCGGTAGTTTGCTCTCGGCATTTTTTGCGGCACGTCGCGGACGCACCCTGATCGGCTGAAAGTATGCGAATTCTGATCGACATCGGAGCGCAGCGACTCGTTGTCTTGAACGACGCTGGCGAGACCCTGCGGCGTTACGCGGTATCGACCGCGATCAACGGCGCGGGAGAACGGGAGGGGAGCGGGTGCACGCCGCGGGGCACCCATGTGGTGCGGGCCAAGATCGGCAACGGTGCACAGGCTGGCGCGGTGTTTCGGGGCAGGCGCCCGACCGGCGAGATCTGGACGCCGGAACTCGCGCGACGCTCGCCCGAGCGCGACTGGATACTGTCGCGCATCCTGTGGCTGAGCGGATGCGAGCCGGGGCGTAATCGCCTGGGGAAGGTGGACTCGATGCGGCGCCATATCTACATTCACGGCACTCCCGACGACCAGCCGATGGGCGAGCCGCGCTCACACGGTTGCGTCAGGATGCGCAATGCCGATGTGATCGAACTGTTCGACATGGTGCCGGCGGGCACGCGGGTAGACATCGTGGAGTGACCTATGTGCGACGATCAGGTCAGGATCGAGATCCTCGATTGGGATGCCGCGGCTCCACGGGTCATGCCTTTGCGCGAGGCGGTGTTCGTCGTCGAGCAGGGGGTTGCACCGGAACTGGAAAGGGATGCCTTCGATCCGGTGTGCCGGCACGCGGTAGCCGAAACGCCTGACGGCACCGTGGTGGGCACGGGTCGGCTCCTGCCCGATGGTCACATCGGGCGAATGGCGGTTGCGGCGAGCGTGCGCAGTCGGGGCATCGGCGGGCAAATCCTCGACGTGCTCATGCGGGAGGCACGGTCACTCGGAATGAACGAGGTGGTGCTCAATGCCCAGGTGCAGGCGCAGCGCTTCTATGCCCGGCACGACTTCGTTGGCGAAGGCGACGAGTTCATGGAAGCGGGGATTCCCCATCGCCTGATGCGCCGGCGACTTGAGTGACTACGTCACTCGGAGCGCGTTTTCCCGCGCAGACGCGATTGCGGCCCGCGTGTTTTGCCGCATAGACGCCGATGTCGGCTTCCTCGAGCAGCTTGTCGAAACCGCGTTCGTCATCGGCTGCCCGGGCTGCCACGCCGATGCTGACCGTCAGGTGAAGGGCTTCATGGCCTGGGCCAGGTATGATCGCCTCATCCACCACGGCCCTCAAGGTATCGGCAACCCGCACGGCTTCGTCCAGACCGGTGTCGGACAACAGCACGAGAAACTCCTCGCCGCCGAAACGCGCAACCAGGTCCACCACGCGCAGATTTCCCGACAGCACGTTGGCGATGTGACGCAGGCATTCGTCGCCGACCAGATGGCCCAGGCTATCGTTGACGTCCTTGAAGTGGTCGATGTCGATGAGCAGCAGGGCCAGGCTTGCGCCGGTGCGCTGTTGCCGCGCGACCTCGAGTTCGTAGCGTGTCTTGAACTTGCGCCGGTTGGCCAGCCCGGTCAGCGGGTCGTGCAGGGCCATCTGCTCCAGTTCCTGCTGCGCGAGGGTCAACTCCGTGATGTCGACGTCGACACCGCGGTAACCGACGAACTCGCCGGCGCCATCGAAGATGGGCTGAGCGCTGCATGAGATCCACACCTCGCTGCCGTTGCTGTGACGGGAACGGATCGTGCGCCGCTCGATTGCCTCGCGGGACCGGAT
>DAOMNN010000014.1:22469-54484 GCA_035443825.1 Rhodocyclaceae bacterium
CTGACGAAGCCGCCATCGGGGAGCGGATTGCCGCGAATCTCGAGGATACGGCCGTCGGGGCGGCGGCGCTCGAACACATGGGCTTCCCTGAGCCTAGCCCGTTCGATGACGGCCGCGGCAAGATCTGCGGGGTCACCCGGGCCGTATTCGCCGCGCTCGGCATTGAAGATGGCGAGCTGATACATGCTGGGCAATTCCGGCTCGAACAGGGCGTCCGGAAAATCGAGCAGTTCGCGAAACTGCCTGTTGCACAGAATCATGCGGAAATCCTGGTCGAACAGCGTCACTCCGCTCGGCAGGAAGTCGACGATCGACTGCAGGGTGGCCATCACGGGATTGGCCCCGATATTCGTAGCCGATACACGCTTGCTCAAGATCGCCTCCCGCAATGAACCCAAGCGCGACACGAGCGCCTGAAACAATGATGATTGAAGCGCCGGAACGATGCAATTTCCGTTTCGTATGGCGTGTGGAATACTGCCACAACGGTGGAAGTTCTACACAAGTCGGAGCCTCGGGATGGGGAGGTTTGACGTGAGATACCTGATACGGGCGTTGGCGGGACAGCCGCAGCTGATGTATCAGCGACGAGTCGCGTCGGAAGTGGTGAAGCGATGAATCACCTCGCTCGCGAAGCTGCCGTCGTCGTGCCAGGTCAGCTCCCGCAAACGGGTGTTGCCGTCGCTGCGCACCGTGAGCAGCGTCGTGCAGCGCGTGCCGTAGCCCGGTGCGCGAATGAACGCGGGCGACAGCCAGCGCTCCCAGTCCGGGCTTACGCCCGTTGCCGGCAGGTGCTCGTCCGGGGCCAGGGTGCGGTCGCCGAGCAGATGCACGAAATCCTCTTCGGAAGGCAGCCGGGTCATGGCGACTTCGAAACGCTCGCGTGCGAGCCGCACCTTGGGCCAGGGGGTATCCAGGAGGTGATTCGACAGGCCGTAGATTCCCGCGTCGAGCAGGCGAACGGCGCCGGTCGTGCTCTCGTGGATGCCCAGTTCCGTGCCGTCGCTGACGAGAAGGTTGAAGCCCGCATATCCGGCGCTGACTTGCGCCACGCGTTCGAGTGTCGCTGTGACCTTATCCAGCGTCGACAGGCAGTCGCGCACCAGGGCACCGCGCGACGGTGCCCCCGGACGACGCACCGTCGGATCGCGATAATTGGTCAGGGCGGCAAGGCGGCCGCCGCGCGTGATGCCCAACCACGTGCCGCCCGCCTCGAGGTCACGACCGGCGAGAATCGACGGGGCATCGGGCCACCAGTGCGCCGGGCTCGCCGGGCGGGCAAGGAATTCATCGCGGTTGGCGGCGACCACCAGCGGATAGTCCGGGTGGGCGCGCCAGCCGATGACGATCAGGCACATTGCACGAAGCGTTCGATATGACGCGCCGAACCGGGCTCGATCAGGTTCTGGATGTTCGCCGTATCGACTTCCCGCTGCAGTGCGAGCTCGAATGCGTTCGTATCCGTGACGGCTTCGTAGACTTCCATCCAGGTCCGGTCGTCATCGCGACGATGCAGCAGCCGGCACTTCAAGCCGAGGGATTCGGCCAGTCGCTGCTGCATTTCGGCGATGCGGCGGCGCGCATCGTCCCGATCCGCATTCGGGTCGATGCGGTAATAGACGAAATAGGAAACGGGACCGCTGGTGTCGTGGGCAAACATCTTCAGGACAGGGTGTAGGGCAGATCCAGAAACTCGAGCTTCGGGCCTGCAGGGCTACCGAGTCTTGCGTCGTTCGCCTCGGCGCACGTCATCTGCATCACTGCGAGTGCCTCGTAGCCGCCGTCGGGCGACGGGGCGACATTCACGACCTTGCCCGCGGACTGCTCGCCGAACTCGGGAGTGAAGATGTCGGCACCCGGCAGCGGCGCCTGGTCGGCCGATACATGCACGCGGTACATGCGCTTCTTGAGCCTGCCCAGATACTGGGTGCGCGCGACGATTTCCTGACCGGGATAGCAGCCCTTGTGAAAGTTGACCCCCCCGATGATCTCGTAGTTGAGCATCTGTGCGACGAATTCCTCCTGGGTCGACGCCGTGATGAGCGGGAGCCCGGCGCGAATCATGGCGAGCTGCCATGCGGACGTTCCGGCTCTTGTCGCACCGGCACCCACCAGCAGGCCGTAGATCCGGGGCGCATCGCCCAGCGGTACGGCGACGACGAAAGTGGTGTTGTCGAGGCGAATGCAGCGGATCGTCCCGGACGCGGCCTGGTGCATGGTCGGCGGTACCGGCAGTTCGGCAGCGAGCAGGATCGCCTCGGCTCCCGGTCCGCTCACTCCAACCAGGGCGGTGTCGGGTCCCGCATCGCCAAGGGCAACCTTGCTGCGCAAGACGTACATGGAGAGTCTCTTGAGGATCGCAGGGTGAATGTCAGCCGACAGCGCGAGCATGTGACCTTCGGGCTCGCGCCAGAGCAACATGCTGGCGAGCATGCGCCCCTTGGGCGTGTTGAAACTGTTCCATTGCACGGCGTCGTCGGCGAGTTTCCTCACGTCGTTCGAGAGAAGATTGTGCAGGAACGTTGCGGAATCCGTGCCCGTGCTGCGGATCAGTCCGAGATGGAGCAGTGGCACGACAACGGTCGCGTCGCGCGCCGGTACGGGTTCAGTCGCCGCAAAGCGGATTGAACTGTCTTGGAGGATGGCACCCTCGCGGGTGAGGAACTCGATCCAGGGAGAGGTCATGTTTTTTGCTCGGGTCGGGAAATGCGATGAAGTATTATAGGACTGTGTGGGGTTTGTGGTCCTCCACGCGAGCATCGGGGTCTTTCCTCAAACTCGTCGCGACCGTCTTCATACCGATTCGATACAGTCCATGACCTTGCCGAGCCCGCCGCAACATCCCCGATGAAGTCGCTGTTCCTCTGGATCCTGTTGCTCCTTGTCGTCGCCGTTGCCGCCATTGCCGGAGGCGGCTGGTGGTATGCGAACAAGCCCTTGTCCATGCAGTCGCCGACGATCGAGTTCACCGTGCCGCGCGGAAACAACATGCGTCAGGCAGCGCGGGTCATCGCGGCTGCAGGCGTCGACGTTCAGCCCGAGGCGCTCTACTGGATTGCTCGCCTGGACGGCAAGGCAGAGCGCATCGTTGCCGGAAGCTACGAGATACGGGAAGGAATGACGGCGCGCGAAGTGATCGCCAAGCTCTATGAGGGCGACGTGACGCGCGCGGAACTGCTGCTCGTCGAGGGCTGGAATTTCCGCCAGGTGCGTGCCGCGATCGAGTCTCACCCTTATCTGATCAAGGATACCGAAGGCTTGCCCGACGACGAAATTCTGAAGCGCGTCGGCGCGCTGGAATCCCATCCCGAGGGTTTGTTTTTCCCCGACACCTATGTTTTCGACCGGCATTCGAGCGGACTGGCCGTTCTCAGGTCGGCATACCAGGCGATGCAGCAGCGGCTCGATCGGGCGTGGGAGATGCGTGCTCCGGATGTGCCGCTGGCCTCGCCATATGAGGCGTTGATCCTCGCGTCCATCATCGAGAAGGAAACCGGTCAGTCCGACGAGCGGGGGCTGGTTGCATCGGTATTTGCCAACCGCCTGCGCATCGGAATGAGACTGCAGACCGATCCGACCGTGATCTATGGCTTCGGCGAGGACTTCGAGGGGAGGCTGCGCCGCCGCCATCTTCAGACCGATCACGAATACAACACCTATATCCGGACCGGATTGCCACCGACGCCGATTGCGATGCCCGGCTGGGATTCCATCGTTGCGGCAGTCCGGCCGCTCGAGTCCGACTTCCTCTATTTCGTGGCGCGGGGCGACGGCACCAGCCACTTCTCGCGCAATCTCGGGGAGCACAACCGGGCGGTCAATCGCTATCAAAGGGGGAGGGGCAGTTGAAGGAGATTGCGCGACCGGGGCGTTTCATTACGTTCGAGGGTATCGACGGGGCGGGCAAGAGCAGCCAGATCGCTGCCGTGGTCGCGCTGCTGCGCGAATTCGGCGTGGATGTCGACCAGACGCGGGAGCCGGGCGGCACGCCCCTCGGGGAGCGGCTGCGGGAGCTCGTGCTCCACGAATCCATGCACCTCGAGACCGAGGCCATGCTCATGTTCGCGGCGCGGTGCGAGCATCTTGCGGCGAGGATCATGCCGGCCCTGGCGTCGGGGCGCTGGGTCGTGTCCGACCGCTTCTCCGATGCGACCTACGCTTATCAGGTGGGCGGGCGAGGACTGGATCGGGCGCGGTTCGAGGCGCTCGAGAAGTGGGTCCACCCGGGTTTCCAGCCCGATCTGACGCTGGTCTTCGATTTACCCCCGGAAATCGCGGCCGCGCGGCTGGCGAATACGGGAAATGCCCCTGACCGCTTCGAGCGCGAGCGGCAGTCGTTCTTCGAGCGGGTGCGCGCAGCCTATCTCGAGCGGGCGGAACGGGCGCCCGAGCGTATCCGGGTAATTGCCGCGGACCGTCCGGAAAACGTCATCCGCACCGAGTTGGAGGCAATCGTGAGGGAGCGCTGGTTCGCATGATCCATCCCTGGCTGGATGACACGTGGAGGCGTTTTGTCGCGCTCGGCGACAGGTTGCCGCATGCCCTGCTTCTCGTCGGCCCGGCAGGAGCAGGCAAACGGGACTTCGCCGATGCGGCGGCTGCGCGTTTGCTGTGCAATGCTCCCGATGATGCCGGTCATGCGTGTGGCCGCTGCCAGTCGTGCCAGCTGCGTCTTGCAGGCAATCACCCCGATCTGTTCCTGGTAATCCCCGCCGCCGACGCGGCGACCGAAGGTGTCGAGTCTGCCACCCCCGAGACGGCGGGGAAGGCCAGGTCGGCACAGATCGTGATCGAACAGGTGCGGGACTTGCAACAATCGCTCAACGTCACCGGACATCAGAGCAGCCGTCGCGTCATCGTGGTCAGCCCGGCCGACGCGATGAACGTGTATACGGCCAATGCTCTGCTCAAACTGCTTGAGGAGCCACCGCAGGGGTGTACCTTCCTTCTGGTCTCGTCGATGCCACGGCGACTTCTGCCGACCATACGCAGCCGTTGTCAGCAATGGATCTTTGCGCGGCCACGTCCCGAAGCGGTCGCGAACTGGCTGCAGGGCGGTGACGGAGATGCCCGGGCATTGCTTGCAGTGAGCGGCGGCATGCCGCTCGAGGCGGAACGACTTGCCGCGCATGGTGCGGGAGCATCGCTTGTACGCTTCGTGCGCGATGTATCGCGACTACCCGATAGTGATCCGCTCGGCCTCGCGGGACAATGGGACGCGTGGCTGAAATCAAGGGAAGCGCTCGAGGCCGGATTCGGGATGGTTCAGCTCGTCGACTGGATGCAGCGGTGGGTGACGGATCTCGCTGCGCTTCGACTCGGTGGTCGAATACGCTACTTTCCGGGGCAGGATGGCGTGTTGAACGCGCTTGCCGCGCGCGCGTCTGTCGCTGCAGTGGTGAACTGCTACAATGAGTTTTCCAGAATGCGCCGGGTAGCGCAGCATCCGCTGAATGCCCGGCTGATGATCGAGGATATGCTTCTGCGCTACGTTCGCGCCCTGACCGGATCCAGACCATGAGCGAGATTGCCAAATCCGGCGTCGCCCGCCCCAGCGTGCTGTCGCTGAACATCAATTCGAAGTCGGCGCTTTATGCGGCCTACATGCCGTTCCTCACCAACGGTGGCATCTTCGTTCCGACGCCAAAGAAATACATGCTCGGCGACGAGGTGTTCATGTTGCTGCAATTGATGGACGATCCGACCAAGCATCCCGTTGCGGCGACCGTGGCGTGGGTGACCCCGCACGGTGCGCAGGGCGGAAAGACCGAGGGTGTGGGCCTGCATTTCAGCGCAGACGAGTCGGGCAAGAGCCTGCGCAACCGGATCGAGACCGTTCTCGCGGGCCTGCTCAGTTCAAACCGGCCGACGCATACGCTTTGATGAGCCTCTGCCGTCTTCATGTTCGTCGATTCGCACTGTCACCTTGATTTTCCGGAGCTTGCCGAGCGTGAGGATGCCGTCGTCACGGCCATGGCGGCCAATCGTGTCGGTCACGTTCTTTGCGTGAACGTCCGCCTGGAGGATTTTCCGCGGGTGCTCGCATTGGCCGAGCGGCACGCCGGGTTCTTCGCATCGGTGGGTGTGCATCCGGACAATGCCGAGGTCGAGGAGCCCGACGTCGAGCGGTTAGTCCGCCTTGCCGATCATCCCCGTGTGGTGGCCATCGGGGAGACGGGCCTGGATTACCATTGGCACGAGGATGCCCCTGAGTGGCAGCGCGAGCGGTTCAGGGTGCACATTCGCGCCGCGCGCGCCTGCCACAAGCCGCTGATCGTCCATACGCGCGCCGCGGCATCCGACACCTTGCGCCTGATGCGCGAGGAAGGCGCGGAAGCGCCGGGCGGCGTGATGCACTGTTTCACCGAATCGCGCGCCGTCGCGGAGGCGGCACTGGATCTTGGTTTCTACATTTCGTTTTCCGGAATCGTGACATTCCGTAACGCGACCGATCTCAAGGCAGTGGCACAATACGTTCCGCTCGATCGGCTCCTGATCGAAACCGATGCACCGTATCTCGCACCCGTACCCCATCGTGGCAAGACCAACGAGCCTGCCTGGGTCGTCCATGTCGCCGAAGAAATTGCACGCCTGCGCAACGAGCCGCTGGAGCGCATCGAGGCAGCCACCACCGACAACTTCTTTCGACTGTTCCATCATGCCAAGACAGACTGAAGCCCTGCTGTTCCGCCTGGCGCTTGCACTGGCGGTGTTCTGTGTCACTGGGTTCGCACATGCGAACAGTTATGAGGATTCGCTCAGCTCGGCACGACTCGGCGATACCCGTCAGCTGACGGATTTACTCAAACGCGGCATCGATCCGGACACCGTCGACGAGCAGGGCAACACACTGCTCATTCTCGCGGCGCGTGAAGGGCATGCGGCGACCGTGTCTGCGTTGATCAATTATCGCGCGCGTCTGTCGCACCGAAATCTGGTTGGGGACTCGGCGTTGATGCTGGCTGTTTTGCGCAATCACGCGGAAGTCGTAGATATCCTGCTCGACGCCGGGGCGGAGTTCAACCACGACGGGTGGACCCCCTTGATATATGCGGCGTTCGAGGGGCATCTGGAACTCGTCGAGCGGCTCCTCGCGCGGGGTGCGAATCCCAATCAGTTGGCGCCCAATCGCGCGAACGCGTTGATGTTCGCCGCGCGCAACGGGCACATCGCCGTCGTCAGACGCCTCCTCGAAACGGACATTGACCTCGATCAGACGAGCGACCGGGGTTTTACGGCCGAGACCTGGGCGCTTTCGAACGCGAACACGGACATCGCGGATCTGATCAACGTCGAGCGCGCCCGCCGGACGGGTCGCCCGCTGCGTATCGAGATCAATTGAGGATGCTTTTTCACGCCTGGTGCGGGTTGTGACCGTTCGACGCAACGTCGTCGGATGTGGAATGAATGCTACAAAATGGTGCGTAGACGTAGTCTAAGTGCATCGCAATGGTGCATTAAGGTGTTTATAGCGTTCCAAAGTGGTGCGTAACCCCTGTTCGCGTCCAGGAATGCACCGATTCATCGCATTTTTCGCACGGAACTAGTGCAATAGACGGAAAAATCCGCGAAAATCGACCGGTTTCCCGTGAAAAATCGGGGTTTCGGTTGCCCATTCGTGTGGAGGAAATTTCGTCATCATGCGCTACAAGTCTCTAGAAGAATTTCTGGGTTACGTCGAGGAACGTAATCCTGGTCAGCCCGAATTCATTCAGGCAGTCGCCGAGGTCATGGAGAGCTTGTGGCCCTTCATTTCGGAGAACCGCTCCTATGCGGAGCATGCCGTGCTCGATCGGCTGGTCGAACCCGAACGCATCATCCAGTTCCGCGTATCGTGGCTGGACGACGCGGGCGAGGTCAGGGTCAACCGCGGTTACCGGATCCAGCACAGTTCGGCCATTGGCCCCTACAAGGGCGGCCTGCGTTTTCACCCGTCGGTCAATCAGTCGGTGCTGAAGTTTCTCGCATTCGAGCAGACTTTCAAGAACGCATTGACGACGCTGCCCATGGGTGGCGGCAAGGGCGGTTCGGACTTCGATCCCAAGGGCAAGAGTCCGCGCGAAGTGATGCGTTTCTGTCAGTCATTCATCACCGAACTCTATCGTCATATCGGTGCGGACACTGATGTTCCCGCCGGTGACATCGGCGTGGGCGGCCGCGAGGTCGGTTTCATGGCCGGCATGATGAAGAAGCTGTCGAACAAGTCCAGCTGCGTGTTTACCGGCAAGGGCCTGAGCTTCGGTGGTTCGCTGATCCGCCCGGAAGCGACCGGCTACGGCACGGTGTATTTCGCCGAGGAGATGCTGCGCCACGTGGGACGGTCGATGAAGGGGATGCGCATCGCGGTCTCCGGCTCCGGCAACGTCGCGCAGTACACCATCGAGAAAGCGATGGAACTGGGCGCCAAGTGCGTGACCTGCTCGGATTCGAGCGGCACGGTCATCGACGAGGACGGATTCACGCCCGAGAAGCTTGCGGCACTGATGGACGTCAAGAACGTCCATTATGGCCGAGTCAGCGAGTACGCAGAGCGCCTGGGCCTCCCGTTCGAAGCGGGCAAGAGTCCCTGGAGCGTGCCGGTGGATATCGCCCTGCCGAGCGCCACGCAGAACGAGATCGACGGCAACGATGCGCGCACGCTGGTAAAGAATGGCGTGGTATGTGTCGCCGAGGGGGCAAACATGCCGTGCAACGCCGAAGCCGTGAGAATCTTCGAAGAGAACGGGGTCCTCTACGCGCCGGGCAAGGCGAGCAATGCCGGTGGTGTTGCGACGTCGGGGCTGGAGATGAGCCAGAACGCGATGCGCATCTCGTGGACGCGTGAAGAAGTTGACGGTCGCCTGCTCGAAATCATGCAGGGTATCCATCGCATGTGTCTCGAGTACGGTACGCGTCCCGATGGATCAGTGAACTATTCCGATGGTGCCAATATCGCCGGTTTCGTAAAGGTCGCGGACGCGATGCTGGCCCAGGGCGTGGTCTGATCGATACTCTCGCACGCCTGCGGCGGATGGCGCGCGCGTGAGGTCCAGTTCGGAGCCCGACTGCAAGGCGACTTGCATCGGGCTCCGTGCCTTTCAGGCAGCGGGTTTCTTCGGGCCCCGTTTGTCGCGCAGATAAAGGTGATTGTTGACCTTCTTGAGCTCGAACAGGCCGATCTCGCTCACCAGATCGCTCAACTTTCGATAGCCGTAGTTGCGCGGATCGAACGAGGTCTGATTGCCGATGTGCGAACCGACCGCACCCAGTGGTGCCCAGCCATCCTCGTCGGCTGCCGCCTCGATGCCGCTGCGCAGCAGATTCACGAGCTTGGCGTCGCCCTTCAGGTCCTTGGCGGTCTTTTTCTGCGCCGCGGAATCCTGCTTCTCCTCGACCTGGCCGGGTGTGCCGAGGTTCTCCAGATAGAGAAACCGTGAGCAGCCATTCACGAACGGCATGGGGGTCTTCTTTTCACCGAATCCGAACACCTTGAGTCCATTGGCCCGGATGCGCATGACCAGCGGGGTGAAATCCGAGTCCGAGGAGGCAAGGCAGAAGGCATCGAGCTTCTGGCCGTAGAGCAGATCCATCGCGTCGATGATCATCGCGCTGTCGGTGGCGTTCTTGCCCCTTGTGTAGGCGAATTGCTGGATCGGCTGGATCGCGTACTCATGGAGGACCTGCTCCCAGCTCTTCAGACTCGTGCTCTTCCAGTTTCCGTAGGCGCGGCGGATGTTGGTGACGCCATATTTGGCCAATTCGTCGAGAATCACCTCGATCTTGGAAGCCGGGCAGTTGTCCGCATCGATCAGGAGTGCGATGTGGGACTCTTCGTTAATGGGGTTGTCCGTGGTCATGCGATGGCTCCAAGTCGGCTGGCGGCGGTGAACAGGGTGCTTGCGTGGATGGCGACCGTATCGTCGATGTTGCGAGCATAGCCGCCCGCCATCGCAATGGCCACCGGAACCTTGCGTTGCAGGCAGCGGTCAAGGACGATCGCGTCCCTGCGGCGCAGGCCGTCGAAGCTCAATGATAGGCGACCGAAGCGATCATCCCGATAGGGGTCGGCGCCGGCGAGATAGATGACAAGATCGGGCGTCATCGCGTCGAAGACGATGTCGAGACCGCCGTTCAACGCTTCGACATAGGCTTCGTCACCGGTCCCGTCGGGCAGCGCGATATCCACGTCCGAATGTGCCTTGCGGAACGGGAAATTCTTCTCGCCGTGAATGCTGAAAGTGAGAAGGTCCGGGTCATCCGCGAGAATGGACGCCGTGCCGTCGCCCTGATGCACGTCGCAGTCGACGATCGCGACCTTGCGCACGCGGTTTTCGGCGCGCAGCGTCAGCGCTGCCACGGCGGCATCGTTGAATACGCAGAAGCCGGAGCCGAATTCACGATGGGCATGATGGGTGCCGCCGGCGAGATTGGCTGCGCAGCCCTCGGAGAGGGCCGTACGGCAGGCAGCGAGTGTCGCGCCGACCGAACGGCGTGACCGCTCGACCATCTCGGGCGACCACGGAAACCCGATGCATCGTTGTTCAGCCGCCCCGAGCGTACCGCTGACGACGTGCTGCAGATAGTCGCTGGCGTGCGCGCGGAGCAGGTCGGTGTCTTCGGTTGCCTGCGGGACATGCAAATCGTCGGGCCGGAATTGTGTTGAAGCCAGCAGCCTCATGCGCAGCCGCGAGTACTTCTCCATGGGGAAGCGATGCCCCGGCGGCAATGGCAGAACGAAGTGGTCGGCGTAGAAGAGTTTCACTTGTGATGGAATGGTTCGTTGCAGCTAAACTGGCAGCGCTCCAACAGAGTCGGGCTTCAACGCCCGGGTGACAAAACCCTGGTCGAAAAGGGCAGGAACATGAGCGACATCGAAAGCATCCGGCGTGAACAAGCGCGCCTGGCCGGGATTCGGCGTGACATCCACGCCCATCCGGAACTCGCGTTCAAGGAACATCGTACCGCCGAACTCGTCGCCGGGCATCTGGAAGCTCTTGGAATCGAGGTCCATCGCGGCATCGGTCGGACGGGCCTGGTCGGTGTCGTCCGTGGCGGACGGGGCCTGCGTGCCATCGGCTTGCGCGCGGACATGGACGCCTTGCCGATGCAGGAGCGCAACACCTTCGACCATCGGTCGCGCCACAGCGGTTGCATGCACGCTTGCGGGCACGACGGACACACCACGATGCTGCTTGCGGCAGCCGAGGTGCTGGCGCGGGAACGAAACTTCGACGGTACCGTGTATCTCATTTTCCAGCCCGCCGAGGAAGGCGAGGCGGGCGCGCGGGCGATGATCGAGGACGGCCTGTTCGAGCGCTTCCCGATGGAATCGATCTACGGCATGCACAACTGGCCCGGGATGCCGGCCGGTCGCTTTGCCGTGCACACCGGGCCGGCGATGGCGAGTGCGGATCGATTCGATATCGAGGTGATGGGCAACGGGGCGCACGCGGCGATGCCGCATCAGGGAAACGACCCGGTTGTGGCCGCGGCAGCGCTGGTGCAGGCGATCCAGACGATCATCAGCCGCACGCTCGACCCCCTCGATGCCGCGGTGGTGTCCACGACGATGTTCCATGCGGGTGAGGCGTACAACGTGATACCGGATCGAGCCAAGCTTTCCGGTACCGTCAGGGCGTTCAGCGCGACCGTTCAGGCGCGTGTCGAGGCGCGCCTCGAAGCGCTCTGCCGCGGCATCGGCGACGCGCATGGCGTGCGGATCGACATGACGTATCGGCGCGGCTATCCACCGACGGTCAATACGGCTGAAGAAGCGGCGCTCTGCACACGCGTGGCCGGCGATCTGGTCGGTGCGGAAAATGTCGGACTCGACGCGCGCCCGAGCATGGGCGCGGAAGACTTCGCATTCTTTCTCGAAAGGAAACCGGGCTGTTACGTGTGGATCGGCAATGGTCCCGGTGAGGGTGGCTGCACCCTGCACAATCCGCACTACGACTTCAACGACGAGATCATCCCGGTCGGTGCGGCCTACTGGGTGCGCCTGGCTCGAACGCATCTGGGCCGTCCAGGTTGAACCTGCCACCGTGAACGCCGTCCACATCCAGTCATGAAGACCCTCAAGCTTGCATTCCGGATGATGCTGCGTGACCTGCGCGCGGGTGAGTTGCACCTGCTCGGCCTCGCGATCGTCATTGCCGTGACCAGTCTGACCAGTGTGGGTTTTCTGGCCGACAGGGTGTCGCGCGGCCTCGACCGGGAGGCCAATCAGCTGCTGGGCGGGGATCTGTTGCTCAGGTCGGATCATCCCTGGGGCGAGGTCTTCGTCGAGGAGGCGCGCAAGCGTGGTCTCGACGTGGTCAACACGGTGCTGTTCACCAGCATGGTGAGTACCGAGGAGGAAGCGCAACTCGCCGGTGTGAAGGTGGTGGAGACGGGTTACCCGCTGCGTGGCTCGGTACGGATCGCACCGGGGCCCAACCAGGCCGATGCGGTCGCACAACGCGTTCCCGAGCGAGGTGAGGTATGGCTGGACGAGCGCATGTTCGCGACGCTGGGCATTTCGGTCGGCGACACGGTCGGACTGGGCATGGTCGAGTTCCGCGTTGGCGCCATGGTGAGCTTCGAGTCCGACCGCGGCGCCAACTTTTTCAGCCTGCTTCCGCGTGCCATGTTCAACGTCGCTGACCTCGAGGACGCCGGACTGCTGGTGGAAGGAAGCCGCGCGACGTGGCGATTGCACATCGCCGGCGATCTGGCCGCGGTCGAGGCATACGAACAATGGGCGATGGGACGGCTCGGTCGCGGTGAGGCCGTGGAAACGATCGATAACGCGCGACCCGAGGTGCGCGGGGCGCTCGACCAGGCACAGCGATTTCTGCGCCTTGCCGCCCTGCTGGCGGTGATTCTCGCGGCCGTGGCGGTGGGGTTGTCCGCTGGCCGCTTCATGCGACGGCACCTCGATGCGTGCGCCGTGATGCGTTGCCTCGGGGCGAAGCAATCACAGGTACTCGGAATCGTCGTCGGCGAGTTCGCGCTGTTCGGGTTGTCCGCGGCACTCGTTGGAGCCGCCGGCGGATGGTTGGTGCAGTTCGGGCTCGCCGGCGCTCTCACCGGGCTGATGCAGGTCAGCCTGCCTGCGCCATCCCTGCTTCCCCTGGCGCATGGACTCGCGGTCGGCCTCGCATTGCTCGTGGGTTTCGTATTGCCCCAACTGCTGCGCCTGGGCCGCGTCTCGACCCTGCGCGTGATGCGGCGCGAGCTCGTCAGCGTCGAGCGCATGAGTGCGCTGGCCTGGGTCCTCGGTGCAGCCGTGCTCCTTGCGATGATCTTCTGGATCGCAGGCGATCTGCAGCTGGGAGTGATGGTATCGGTCGGGTTCTCGGTGGCGCTCGGCTTGTTTGCGCTTGCATCCTGGGGCGTGCTGCGTTTGCTGGCTGCGCTCAAGGGGCAGGGTAGCCTGCGCGGAGGAGGCTGGCGTTACGGCCTCGCATCGCTCAATCGGCGCATGGGCGGGAGCGTCATCCAGGCTACCGCACTCGGACTGGGCATGACCGCGTTGCTGCTGCTGACCCTGATCCGGGGCGATCTCCTCGAGAACTGGCGCCAAATGACGCCGCCGGACGCACCGAACCGGTTCGTCATCAACATCCAGCCCGACCAGAGCCGGGCGGTGACCGACTACTTTTCCGGCAATGGCATGGGCGCGCCCGAGATCGTTCCCATGATACGTGGGCGACTGACCGCGATCAACGAGCGTCCGGTGAGAGCGGAGGACTACGCGGAGTCGCGCACGCAGCGGCTTGCCGAGCGGGAGTTCAATCTGAGTTTTGCCAGGGCGCTGCCGGAGACGAACAGGATCGTGGCCGGCCGTTGGCACGGCACGGATCGCACGCCCCAGTTTTCCGTGGAAGCGGGCCTGGCCCGGACGTTCGGCCTCGACGTCGGTGACCGGGTACGCTTCGATGTCGCCGGGCACAGCGTCGAAGCGCCCATTACCAGCGTGCGCGAGCTCGAGTGGGATTCGATGCGGGTCAATTTCTTCTTCATCGCCGCCGAAGGGATGCTGGAGAACGCCCCTGCGAGCCTGATAACGAGCTTCAGGCAGCCGCCCGGTGAACACGCCTTCACGACCGGCTTGATCAACACCTTTCCGAATCTGACGGTCATCGACGTGGCCGCGGTCATCGCGCAGGTTCAGGCGGTCACGGACAAGCTTGTCCTGATTGTCCAGTTCGTGTTCGGATTTGCGGTGCTGGCCGGACTGATGGTGCTTTACGCGGCGCTTCAGGCGACACATGACGAACGCGATTACGAGCTTGCGATGCTGCGTACGCTCGGCGCGCGCAATGCGCAGGTGCGGCAGGCACTGCTCGCCGAATTCATGGTGCTGGGGGCGGTGGCCGGCGTCCTTGCCGGCCTGGGTGCGAGCGTGATCGGATGGGCGATCGCGTTCTACGTGTTCAAGATGGCCTATATGCCGAGCCTCGTGCCGATGGCGGTGGGCGTCGTCGCCGGAGCGATCGGAGTGGTCGTGGGCGGCTGGGCGGGGACACGGAGCCTGTTGGCACGCCCGCCGCTGGCCAGTCTGCGTGCGCTCGCATGAATGGATTCCGGACGAATCCGTTCGAATGTGTTCGCTCATGCGCCTATAATGCCGTACGGGTATCGAAACGATGTGGAGTAGGCGTCTCCCCCGAGCGCGTAACACTTAACGTTCGATATAGGTCTTCCAACATTACAATGCTGGCCCCAACACAGTCAGGCGCGCCGTTTTGACGCGAAGTCGCATTTCCTACGATTCGAGATTGCTGTCGGTCATCGCGGTCTTCACGTTCATGGTGCTCGCGGCGTGGCTTGCGTTCACGCACGACCAGTACCGCTCGGTAGGCAAGCTTCTCGCCGATCAGCACGGCGCTTCGGTCGAGGCGTCCTATCACGCTTCGTCGCGCATGTACCAGCTCAGTGCCGGGATCATGTTCCGCGAACTGAGCCGCCATCCGGCAGTGATCGACTGGCTGGAGTCGGCGAACGGGGGTGACGAGGAGACGCGTGCCCGCATTCGCGACTGGTTCTCGAAACTGCTGCGCTCGGATTACCTGCGTTTGCGTGACGAAGGCTTCGTGCAGTTCCAGATCCATCTTGCGGACGGTTCGGTGCTGCACCGGTTTCATCGGCCCGAGGCGTTCGGTGATGGGCTGACGGAGGTGCGTCCGTCGGTGCGACTGGCGCACACACAGCGGCGAACGATCGTGGGATTCGAGACAGGCCGTGGCTTTCCGGCGCTGCGCCACGTGTACCCGGTCGAGTACGAGCGACAACTGCTGGGCAGCATCGAGCTTTCCGTGCCGTTCACCCGCCTGAAGCAGCGGTTCGAGGAACTGTTGCCGGGCAATACCTTCCTGATGGTGTCCGAAACCGGCCACAACGTGCTCGGCGGCGAGGACGACGAAAGCACACGCTGGCTCCCGCTCGCCTCGGGATCCAGGAATCGCCTCGAAATTTCGGGAGACGGCCTTTCGCTGGTGACTCGGGATTTCATCCAGTCTGCCGCCGGACGCCATGTACTCGCGAGCCTTGTGGACCGGGATGAACTGACGTCGCTCGGTACGAGGGAATCACGCCTTTCGATCCCGCTCCTGTCCGAGGGTCGTGGATTCTTCGCGTCCTTCGTCCCGGTGACCAACGTCGTGGGGGAAACGATTGCCCATGTGCTCGCGATTGCGCCGGCGCCGGAACTGGTCGGCACACGCACGGGCTTCATGCTTCAAGGGGTCGTTGGCAGCGTCGTGATCCTGTTCCTGGGGGCCGCGCTCGGCCTCCTGCTCATTGCCGCGGCCAGACGCCGACAGCAGGAAATGCGCGCCAGGGCGCTCAACCTGCGGTTGAGTTCGCTGGTCGAGACGATTCCGGACCTGGTGTGTTTCAAGGACGTGGCCGGGCGCTGGCTGGTTGCGAACGAGGCCTGTCTGCGCCTCTATGAGCTCGAGGGCAGCGACTGGAAGGGCAAGACGAATCGCGAACTTGCCGTCCTTCGACCGGAGTACGAGGAAGAACTTCTGGCTGCAGCCGAGCGTGACGAGGAGGTGCTGCGCGACGGCGTCCTCAGCGTTTACGACAGCGCGGTGATCAGGGATGGCCGTGCCCGTCTCTTCGAGGTGCGCAAGATGCCGCACCTCGACCGGAGGCAAGTGGTGTCATTGCTCGTGATCTGCCGCGATGTGACCGAGGAACGGCAGATCAAGACGCGGCTCGTGGCGAGCGAGCGGCGTTATCGTGCGGTCGTCGACAACGTCAAGGAGGTCATCTTCCGCACCGATACGAAAGGGTGCTGGAGTTTTCTCAATCCGGCGTGGGAAGAGCTGACTGCCTGTCGAATCGAGGACTCGCTCGGCGCGAAGGCGATCGAGTTCTTCCATCCCGACGATCGCGAACGTATGCTGGTCCGCGTGCGCGAGATGGCGGCGGGCATTCTCGATGCCGTGCGTGAGGAAGTGCGCATCCGCAGAGCGGATGGCAAGACACGCTGGGTCGAGCTCTTCGTGCGCGCTGCCGTGGATGGGCAGGGGCGATCACGGGGAAGCTACGGCACGCTGATGGATGTCTCGGAACGGCGCAGCATGCTCGACGCATTGCGCGCCGAACGTGATCTTTTCGCCGCGGGTCCCGCGATCGTTTTCCTGCAACGGCTCGAGCAGGGCTGGCCGGTGGAGTATGTCTCCTCGAACGTCACCGGGGAGCTGGGTTATTCGCCGCAGGAGATGACGGTTACGGATTTCCGTTTCGGGAACCTCGTGCATCCGGACGATCTGCCGCGGATCGAACAGGAAGAGACGCGACACCTCGCCGCGCAGCGCACCTCATACGTGCTGAACTACCGGATCAGGCACCGCGACGGTCATTATCTGTGGTACCGCGAGTATTCGATGCCGCAGAAGATCGAGGGCGATCCCGTCCTTCGCATCCGCGGCTACCTCATCGACGAGACTGCGACGCGCGAGGCCCGGATGGCACTGGAGCACGAGCGCCAACGCCTGGCATGGACGCTCGAGGGCGCCAGGGTGGGTACCCTGGAATGGGACCTGCAGAAAGGTCAGCTCACGGTGAACCGACGATGGGCCGAGATGCTCGGCTACACGCTCGACGAACTGGGAACCCTGAGCACCGCGGCGTGGACCAGCCTCGTCCATCCCGAGGACCGCACCCGATGCAGGGAACTGACACGCAACAGCCTCAAGGACGACGGTGCCTACTACGAGGGCGAGCACCGCATGCGTCACAAGGATGGTTCGTGGGTCTGGGTTCTCGTGCGCGGAAGCGTGCGCAGCCGCGCCACC
This sequence comes from Rhodocyclaceae bacterium, assembly GCA_035443825.1. Classification (GTDB taxonomy): domain Bacteria; phylum Pseudomonadota; class Gammaproteobacteria; order Burkholderiales; family Rhodocyclaceae; genus DAOMNN01. The sequence continues at coordinate 39,743 of DAOMNN010000014.1, forward strand.
GATGGCGCCCCGTTGCTGATGTGCGGCACGCAGATGGACGTCACGCTGCGCAAGGCGGCCGAGGCACATGCGGAACATCTCGCCTATTACGACGAGCTGACCGGTCTGCCCAATCGCAGGCTGTTCCTCGAACGGCTGCGGCATGCCCAGGCAACAGCGATTCGCACCCACCTCTACGGGGCATTGTTCTTTCTCGACCTGGACAATTTCAAGAACATCAACGACACCCTCGGCCATGACTACGGCGACATGTTGCTGAAGGAGGTCGCGAGACGGCTCGACGGTGTGACCCGCAGCGGCGACACCGTTGCTCGGCTGGGCGGGGACGAGTTCGTGGTGCTGTTCGAGGAGCTGGATGCGGACGAGGAGCAGGCCGTCGGCAAGGCCGAGCGTTCGGTGCTGAAGATTCTGCAACTGCTGTCGACGCCCTATGTGCTCAAGGCGCATCGTCACCACCTCACGCCGAGCATCGGCGTGACGCTGTTCCGCGACGGCGACGACAGTGCCGAAACCCTGATGAAGAAGGCCGACCTGTCGATGTACCAGGCGAAGGCCGCAGGGCGCGGAACGTTCCGCTTCTTCGATCCGGCGATGCAGGCCGAAGCAGAGCGGCGCATGCATCTCGAAGCGGAATTGCGCCTCGGACTGGAGCGCAGCCAGTTCGTCCTGGCCTACCAGCCGCTCGTCGATGTGCATGGCGGCGTGATCGCGGTCGAAGCCTTGTTGCGCTGGTCCCATCCGGATCACGGCATGGTGTCTCCGGGCGAGTTTATTCCCGTCGCCGAGGCATCGGGGCTGATCATCCCGCTCGGCAACTGGGTGCTGCGGACTGCCTGCGAACAGCTTGCAAGCTGGAAGGACGTACCGGCGCGGGCCGACTGGCGCGTCGCGGTCAATGTGAGTGTCAGGCAGTTCCACCAGGAGGGGTTCGTCGACACCGTCCTGGCAACCCTGCGCGAGACGGGCGCCGACGGTGAGCGTCTGCGGCTCGAGATCACCGAAAGCATGCTGCTCGACAACCTCGACGAGACGATCACCAAGATGAGTGCCCTGCGTGCCGAGGGTGTCAGTTTCTCGCTCGACGATTTCGGCACCGGCTACTCGTCGCTCAACTACCTGAAGAAGCTGCCCTTGTCGGTACTCAAGATCGACCAGTCCTTCGTGCGCGATATCAGTGTGGATCCCAACGATGCGGCGATCGTCCAGACCATCATTGCGATGGCTCACTCGCTCGACCTGCGCGTCGTTGCGGAAGGTGTCGAGACCGTAGAGCAGCGGGATTTTCTTCTGGCGCACGGTTGTGATTCGCTGCAGGGTTTCTTCTTCTATCATCCGATGACGATCGATCTGCTGGACGAGACGCTGGGAGGCTGATGGCTGTGGAACAAAATCTGCGTGACATCGGGCTCGAACCGGTCACGCTCGCGTTGATGCTGCTTGTGGCAGCCTTGTTGCTGCTCCTGTGGATCGCAGTGCGGGTCCGGCGGATGGAAACCGTACGAAACCATGAGCTCGCCCAGTCATTGGCTACACAGCACCGGGCATTTGTCGATGATCTGCACCGGAGGCTGGCGCATCAGACCGATCGCTTCATCGCTCAAGGGGAGCAGGGCGCGGAGCGGGTGCGTCTGACCCTGAGTCGCGAACTGCAGGCGAGCGCCGAGGCCTTGCACAAACTCAACATGGGCCTTCAATCGCAGCTTGGCGCGCAACGCGAGGATGTGGTCAGGCGCCTCGCGGAACTGGGCGGCAGCATCGATACCGCGCAGGAGAGGCTCCGGGGCGAGTTGCTGGAGCGACTGCTGACCCGCATTTCGGAGCACGCACGGGCGGACCGCGAACTTCTGCAGCAGGGCATGGGCGCCGCAGCGTCAGAACTGTCGACGCGGATGGAGACCCTTTCACGCACGATCGACGAGCGTCTCCAGGGGATCACCGGGCATGTCAATCAGCGCCTCGACGAAGGGTTTCGCAAGACCAACGAGACCTTCACCAACGTCATGGCCCGGCTTGCGACGATCGACGAGGCGCAGAAGAAGATCGATGGGCTGGCGACCAACGTCGTCGGATTGCAGGAGCTCCTGGGCGACAAGCGTGCGCGCGGTGCATTCGGGGAAGTGCAGCTCGAAGCGCTGGTGCGCAACATGCTTCCCCCTGATGCTTACGAATTTCAGCACTCGCTCCCCAACGGGACGCGTGTCGACTGCGTGCTGAAACTGCCCGAGCCGACCGGGCTGGTGGCGGTCGATTCGAAGTTCCCGCTGGAAAACTACCAGCGCATGCTCGACCAGGGTGTGCCCGAGGTCGATCGCCGACTTGCGCAGGCCGCATTTCGCAACGACGTTCGGCGCCACGTGGATGCCATCGCGGCGAAATACATCATCGCGGATGTCACATCCGACGGCGCCGTCATGTTCCTGCCGGCCGAGGCTGTCTTTGCCGAGATCCACGCCTACCATCCGGAGCTGGTCACCCATGCGCTCGCGAAGCGGGTATGGCTGGTGTCGCCCACGACCTTGATGGCCGTTCTCAATACTGCGCGTGCGGTGCTCAAGGATGTGGAGACGCGCAAGCAGATCCACGTGATCAAGGACGCGCTGGCGAAGCTGGCGAAGGATTTCAATCGTTTCGACGAACGCATGGGTGCGCTCGCGAGGCACATCGATCAGGCCAACCGCGATGTGCAGGACGTTCAGGTCAGCTCGCGCAAGATCAGCGCGCACTTTCACAGGATCGAATCGGTACAGCTCGACGATGCGCCGGACGATTCCGATGCCGTGCCCACGGACGTCCTGCGTGCGCCGTGAGCCAGGCTCCGGCTATCCGCCGATATAGGACATCTCGATCTTGTGCTGCGTCACCGTGTTGGCGGTGCGGACCTCGGAATAGCGATCGTCGCGCGCCAGCCAGACGCGGGCGATTGCATGGTCGAGGGCTTCGTCGGTAGCACCTGTTCGCAGCAGGTCGCGCAAGTCATGCCCGCCCTGCGCGAAAAGACAGGTGTAGAGCTTGCCCTCGGTCGACAGGCGGATTCGGGTGCAACTCGAGCAAAATGCCTGGGTGACCGATGAAATGACGCCGATCTCGCCCGATCCGTCGCGGTAACGCCAGCGTTCGGCCACTTCGCCGACGTAATTGGGGTCGACCGGTTCGAGCGGAAACTCCGCGCTGATGCGTTCGACGACTTCGCGCGACGGGACGACCTCGTCCATCCGCCAGCCATTCGAGCTGCCGACGTCCATGAACTCGATGTAGCGCACGATGTGGCCGCTGCCGCGAAAATGGCGCGCCATGTCGAGCACCCCGTGATCGTTGACGCCGCGCTTTACGACCATGTTCACCTTGATCGGACCGAGGCCGGCGGCAGCCGCCGCGTCGATGCCCCTGAGCACGGAGGCGACCGGATAGTCGGCATCGTTCATGCGCCGGAAGGTGGCATCGTCGACGGCGTCGAGGCTGACGGTGACACGGTGGAGACCCGCGTCCTTCAGGCTGCGGGCCATCTTCGGCAGCAGCACGCCATTGGTGGTCAGCGTCAGTTCGATCCCCGCAATTCCGGCGAGCTGTTCGATCAGGTTTTCGAGATGCTTGCGCAGCAAGGGCTCGCCGCCGGTGATCCGGATCTTGCGCACGCCGCGGGCCGCAAAGACCTTCGCGACGCGGGTGATCTCCTCGAAGGAAAGCAGATCCTTGCGCGGCAGAAAGGGATAATCCTTGCCGAACACGGCTCTCGGCATGCAATAGACGCAGCGGAAATTGCACCGATCGGTCACCGAGATGCGCAGGTCGCGGACTTCGCGCCCGCGCTGGTCGCTCAATGGACCGTCGGGCGGGATCACTACCTCGCGAGTGCTCGGGGCTGCGCCTTCAGGGATGATGGGGATGGCTTTCATCGCTGTGCCGGTCGGGTCGTCGTCAGGGTCAGCATGGTCCACACGCGGGCCATCGTCCTTGACCATGGCCAAGTGGCGCAAGCTACCGCTTGCGATGCGTGCGTGACATCCGTGCGTTCGTCGTGGGGATTCATGGGACCTTCCTGTTACGATTATCGGCACTGCCTGTCCGTGGCGCAAGGCCGATCGTGGCCCTTGCGGGACAGGATTTCAGGAGAACGGGGCGATGACCCGCAACAACATACTCCCTGCCGAGCAGCTGCGCACCCGATGCGACCCGACCGTGTTCGCATTCGAGAACACGGCGACTCTCGAGGATCTTCCGGAGGGACTGGAGCAGGCGCGTGCGGACGAGGCACTGCGCTTCGGACTCGCGATGCGCCAGCCCGGCTACAACGTGTTCGTGCTCGGAGAATCCGGGACGGGGCGGCATGCGATTGTTTTCCGTCTGCTGGAGGAACTTGCCCAGAAGGGCGAAGTGCCGCCGGATCTGTGCTACGTGCACAACTTCGAAGATCCCCAGCGACCGCGGGTGCTCACCTTGCCCGCGGGGCGGGGCAGCGAGCTGCGCACCGACATGCAGACCCTGGTTCGCGAGCTCGGTCCCGCGATCGAAGCGGCACTGGACAGCGAGACGCATGTCAATCGCATCGAGGCGCTCCAGGACGCGCACAAGGCGCGCGAGGAGGCCGCGCTGCGCGAACTTGGTCAGGAGTGCGCCGTGGACGGCATTTCGCTGATGCGCACGCCGGAAGGCTTCGTGTTCGCGCCGACGCGCGATGGCGAACCGATGTCGCCGGAGGCTTTCGAGGCCCTGCCCGCCGACGAGAAGGCAGCGGTCGAGGCGAAGGTCGGCGCATGGAGTGACCGGCTCGCCGATCTGCTGGAAGAGTTTCCGGGTTGGCGCAAGGAGTTGCGGGAGGGTATCCGGCGCGCGGAGCGCGAGGCGCTGACACCGACGGTCACCCACCTGTCGCGCGACGTGCGCCAGCGCTATGCCGATCTGCCCCAGGTGCAGGCCTTCCTCGATGCCGTGCACAAGGACCTGCTCGACAGCGACACGGACTGGGGCAGCAGCGGTGAGGATGACGATGCAAGCGAGGATGCAGGCAGTCGTTTTCATCGCTACCACGTGAAGCTTCTGGTCGACAATGTGGGTGCGACAGGTGCACCTGTCGTGTATGAGGACAACCCGGGTTTCGGCAATCTCATCGGGCGCATCGAGCACTTCGTGCACATGGGCAACCAGGTGACGAACTTCAACATGATCTGCGCGGGGGCGATGCATCGTGCGCGCGGTGGTTATCTGGTGATCGACGGCGAACGTCTGTTTGCTCAGCCGTTTGCCTGGGATGGACTCAAGCGTGTCCTGCGCAATCGCGAGATCCGCATCGAGCCGCCGGCCGAGGCGCAGGGCTGGAACTCGCCGGTGACGCTCGAACCGGAAGCGGTCGAGTGCGAAGTGAAGGTCATCCTGTTGGGTGACCGCGAGCTCTTCTACATGCTCAACGAGCACGACCCGGACTTCGCCACTCTATTCAAGGTGGCTGCCGACTTCGACGACGAGATGTCCAGAACCGGCGAGAACGTGCAGTACTACGCGCACCTGCTGGCGATGCTGGGACGTAACGCCGGATTGCTGCCGTTCGATCGCGGCGCGATCGCGTTGCTGGTGGAGCAAGGCTCACGCCTGGCCGAAGACTCCGGAAAACTGTCGCTGTACACGCGAAAGCTGGCCGATCTCATGCGCGAGGCGGATTTTCATGCCCGAGGGTCGTCTTTGACCCTGGTAACCCATCAGTATGTGGAGCGTGCCATCGCCGCTCGCACGCGGCGCTTCGGCCGTTATGCGGAACGGGTGCTCGAATCGATGGTGGAGGGCACGACACTGATTTCCACCGAGGGGGCGCGGGCCGGGCAGATCAACGGCCTTGTGGTGGTCGAACTCGCGGGGGAGCAATTCGGTCAGCCGGTGCGGATCACCGCGACCGCCAGGGTCGGTGAAGGCGACGTGGTGGATATCGAGCGCGAGACCGAGCTGGGCGGCGCAATCCATTCCAAGGGGGTGATGATTCTCACCGCGTTCCTTGCGGCGCGCTACGCGCGTCACCAACCCCTGTCGCTGTCTGCGAGTCTCGTGTTCGAGCAGTCCTACGCACAGGTCGAAGGCGATTCGGCCTCGCTTGCGGAACTGTGCGCGCTCCTGTCCGCGCTGGCTGACGTGCCGATTCAGCAAGGCCTTGCGGTTACCGGATCGGTGAACCAGTTCGGCGAGGCCCAGGTGGTGGGTGGCGTCAACGAGAAGATCGAGGGTTTCTTCGATCTTTGCTCGATGCGCGGGCTGACCGGTGATCAGGGCGTCGTGATACCGGCCGCCAGCGTCCGTCACCTGATGCTGCGCGAGGACGTCGTCGAGGCCGCACGCAAGGGCCGGTTTCACGTCCATATCGTTCACACCGTCGACGACGCCATGGCGGTGCTGACGGGACTGCCGGCCGGGGTCCCCGATGCCAAGGGTACGATGCCGAAAGGGTCGATCAACTACAGGGTCGCCGCGGCCATCAGTGAAATGGCGGCAGCACGCAGTGCGTGGGAGGGTGGGCCGACACGCGGACCGGTACGCCGCGGACGGGGCGAGCGCTGAGCATGACGTGCTTGTGGGCGGCCACGGGAGTTGTCAGAATGGCCGGCAATCAGCACAGTCGGGCGAGACGTGTGGTCGATGAGGGCGGCGTGTCTTGCCAGGCAGGAAATCAGGGATGTCATGACGCGGAAGAGCGAGGATGACCCGGCGACCTGCATGAGCCGGGGTAACGAGGCGATTTCGGACGTCACGGGGGCGCGGCATGGCCATTCCCGGGGCGACATGCAGCGCGTCCTTGACGAATTGCATTCTCACCAGGTCGAACTGCAGATGCAGAACGAGGCGCTTCAGAGCGCTCGCCTGCAACTGGAGGCAAGCCTGTCGCGATACACCGAACTGTATGACAACGCGCCGATCGGCTATGTCAGTCTGGACCGGCGGGGCCGAATCCTGCAGGCGAACCTGACCGCAGCCGTATTGCTGGGATCTTCGCGGGAGTCCCTCGTCGGGTGCGATATCGCTGGATTCGTCGACCCCGTGTGCGCGCCGGCACTGGGTGATTTTCTGGCACGTGCGTTTTCGAGCTGGCATACCGAGAGGTTCGAACTGGTGATCCGGTCGGGAAAGGGTGCAAACCGTGTCGTTCGGTTGAAGAGCAATCTGGATGCGTCGGGCGCCGAATGCCGCGTGGTGCTGATGGACGTGACCGCACTGCGCCGGACCGAACTACGCTTCAATCAGCTGGCGCAGAACATCGATCAGGTGTTCTGGGTGTCGGATCAGGCGATCGGCGAGTTCGCCTATCTGAGTACTCACTGTGATGCGGTGCTGGGCATGGACTGCAGGATGTTCGTCAGGAGTGCCGACATGCGCCGCACGCACATCCATGCAGAGGATCTGGAAAAGCACGAGGCGGCGTTCGAACGTGCCCGTTGGGGGGAGCCCTCCGAGGTGGAGTACAGGGTGCATCATCCGGCGAAGGGATTGCGCTGGCTGCGGGTAAGAAGCTTCCCGTTCGAGGAGAACGGCAAGCGTATGAATGCCGGACTGCTCGAGGACGTCACCGAACGCAAGGAAGCGGAACAGGCACGCCTGAGCGAATCCCTGCGCCTTCGCGATGCGCTGACGAGCGAGGTTCATCATCGCATCAAGAACAATCTTCAGACCGTGGTCGGCCTGCTGCGCCGCGAAGCGGGCAAGCACCCGGAAGCGGCGGAGTCGATCGAGGCCGCCATCGGACAGGTACAGTCAGTGGCCCTGGTTCATGGCCTGTATGGGCAGGGAATGAAGCGCAGCATCATGTTGTGTGAGCTTCTGCCCGCGGTGGTGGGCAACGTGTCCGAGCTGTCCGGGACGCCAATAGTCCGGGAAGCCGGTCATGAGACCTGCGGTCAGCTGCTGATCAAGGAAAGCGAGACGGTCGCGGTAGCGCTGATCATCAATGAGTTGGTGACCAATGCGGTGAAGCATTCCAGCGTGGATGCCGGCGATGCCGGTCAACGCCCCCTGGTGCAGCTGACGCGAGTGGGGTCGCAGGGCCGGATCCGCATTGCGAACCCTGGCCGGCTCGCTCCCGACTTCGATTTCGATCTGGGCAGCGGCCTGGGTACCGGGCTGGGCCTGGTACGAGCCCTGATGCCGGTGCCCGGGATGTCGATTCGCTTCAGTCAGTCGGGCGCGCATGTTTTCGTCGAATTGATCATCGAGCCGCCGGTTCTCGGCGTGGCACCTTCCGCGCAGTTCAGATGCAAGGGGCAGCTGTATGAAAAATGTGCTGATCGTCGATGACGACAGGGTGATCCTGAATCTGCTTGCGGAAGGATTGCGCGATCTCGGCTACGAGGTGTCGACGGCGGTCTCTGGTACGGATGCGCTGAAGTGCGTGGAAGAGCGCGACTTCGATCTTGCCGTGCTCGACATGCGCATGCCGGGCATGTCGGGAATCGATCTCGCGCACGCGTTCCGCCAGAACGGGGGTCCACCCTTCGTGTTCCTGTCGGCGTTCGGCGACGAGTCCGTCGTGCGCGAGGCTGCGGACGGCGGCGCGATGGGTTACCTCATCAAGCCCGTCGACGTGCCCCAGATCGTCCCGTTCATCGAGGCGTCGATCGCACGCGCGAAGGAGATGGACGGCCTGCGTACGAGCGCCGGGCACCTCGAGAAAGCGCTCTCGATCGAACAGAAGACACGCACCGCGGTGGGCATCATCATGGTACGCAAGGGTTTGAATCGACAGGATGCCTTCGATTTCCTGCGCCAGCGTGCGCGCTCGCAGCGGCGCAAGGTAGGTGATCTGGCTGAGGAGCTGATCTCCGCTGTGGAGAGCATGAATCGCATACTGCATGATTCGTGACATCCGCCCTTGTACGTGGCCACGGAACGCGTCATTGTCCGCCGCGCCGCAGCTCCGGAGAAGATCCCGGCCGGAAAACGGCACCATGCATTTGATATGGGTTTCGCATTGCCCATGGGGCGTCCTGGCCCAATAGCCCGCCAGGCGTCCGACGTGTCGCAACTTCGTGTTCCGGGATCCGCTTCCGGAGCAATTCAGGGCCCAATCCCTGCCCTTGTAGTGCAAGCTTCGCCAGAGCCGCGTGCCGGCTTGGGCTGCTGTCAACGCAAGGGACGGTCATGTTCGCCAGGATCACCATCGCAGCGCGTCTCGGCCTCGGCTTCGGCCTGCTCCTGCTGCTGTTGGTCGTTGCCGTTGCGCTGGGTCTCGATCGAATCTCGACCCTGAACGACAGGTTGGACCATGTCGTGGCACGGGACTGGGAGAACGCGGTGCTCGCGAATCGCGTCATCGACCTGATGAACGCACAGACGCGCGACACCTTGCTGCTTTTCCACGACCCTGAACGGGATGTCCTGCGGGAGCGCATTTCCAGGCGGGTGCACACGATCGGAATCCTCATTGATCAGCTCGAAAGCCGGCTCGACAACGTGGAGAGTCGTGCCCTTCTCGAGGCGATCCGCGAGCAGCGCAAGGGCTACGTGGCCTCGTTCGGGGCGGTGTCGGAGCTTCATGCGCAAGGGCGCGACGAGGAGGCCTCGCGCATGCTGCTTGCCGAGACCGTACCCCACCTCGACGGATTGCTCGCGTCGATCGGCACCCTGATCGAGGTACAGGGGCGGATTCTGCGCGAGACTGCGGCTGAGTCCCTGGAAACCTTCGAGAGGGCACGCGCGTCGCTGATGCTCTTTCTCGGTGCGGCGATGCTGGTCGCGCTCATCCTCTCGGCATGGATCATCCGCGGCGTGTTACGGCCGCTGGGCGGTGAACCCGAGACGGCCCGGCGGGTGGTCGAAACAATCGCGCAGGGAGATCTGGACGGTCGGGTCCCGGTCCGGCCCGGAGACAGGGACAGCCTGCTTGCCGCGATGCAGACGATGCAGACCAACCTGCGCCGCCTGATCGATGAGCGCATGCGTGCCGAGAACGCGCTGCGCGACAGCCAGCAGCGCTTTCAAAGTCTGGTGGAAACGCTGGGAGACTGGGTGTGGGAGGTCGATGGCGATTGGCGATATACCTACGCGAGCCCGCAGGTCCGAGAAATTCTTGGTTACGCGCCCGAGGACGTGCTCGGAAAGACGCCATTTGACCTGATGCCGCCGGAGGAAGCCGGGCGAGTTCACGCGCTGGCCGAAGTGGCACGCGCCCGGCGGCTGCCACTCGTTGGCATCGAGAACGTGAATTTGCACAAGTCCGGTCGGCGCGTGATCCTTGAGAGCAGCGGTCAGCCTTACTTCGATTCAGAGGGCCGTTTCCTCGGCTATCGCGGCGTCGACCGCGAGATCACCGACCGCAAGGAGGCCGAGGCTTCGCGGATGGCCGAGGCGGCGCGGCTGCGCGACGCGCTGGTACGCGAGGTGCACCACCGCATCAAGAACAACCTGCAGACGGTCGTGAGCCTGCTGCGACGCGAGGCCAGCAAGCGCTCCGATGCGAGCGATGCGATCGAGGCGGCGATCGCGCAGGTCCAGGCGGTGGCCGTGGTGCATGGACTCTACGGGCGGGTCACCCGGCACAGCGTGCTGCTGTGCGAACTCCTGCCGGCGGTGGTGGGCACGGTCTCCGAGCTGACCGGTGTTGCGATCCACATCGAGAACCATCTTGAAGACGACGGGAAACTACTCATCCGCGAAAGCGAAACGGTTGCCGTGGCCCTGGTGCTGAACGAAATCGTGACCAATGCGGTGAAGCACGCTTCCGGGGATTCTCCCGCATCGGTTCCGAGCGTGAAGCTCACGCGCGACGGCGAGCGCGGACGCATCCTGATCGAGAACCCGGGCGCACTCGCACCCGGCTTCGACTTCAATTCGCGCCAGGGACTCGGGACCGGGCTGGGCCTGGTACGCGCGCTGATCCCGGTGCCGGGAATGTCGGTGAGCTTTCGTCAGACGGGCGACCGGGTCGAGGTCGAGATCGTCATCGAATCGCCCGTGGTCGGCTCGACCGATGATAAGTCGCGCTCCGTCGACACCACGTCGGCGTTGCCGCTCACCGATGCCTCGTGATGCGTCCGTATCGCTGCAATGATGCGGTTAGGGTCGCGATAGAATCCGTTTGGCGCACGTTTCTGGCAGACAAATGTGATTTACAGCTAAAGTTATCGCTGAAGGTGCCGATCCAGCACAGGCAGCATCGCATGCCTTGATGGCTCGCATGCGATACGCGGAACACGCACGGCCCATCGACCCGCCGTCGCGTCGTCAGCAGTCTTGCCGCCCCACAGCGTGCGGCGAGTCGTCCGTCCGGGCCCAATCCCCGCCCTGAATGCTTCTTCATGCCCCGCCCTTGGCTTCTGTCACGGGCAGGCCAAATGATGGATGTAAGGGGGAATGTCATGTCTGGGAAACTGACCATTGCGACGCGGCTCGCACTGGGTTTCGGATCGATGCTGATCCTGCTCGTGCTTGCCGTGGTACTGGGATTGAGCCGGCTTGCGTCCGTGGAGTCGATGGTCGAGCGCATCGTCAATGTGGATTGGCAGAAGACCGTCGTGGCCAATGACACCATCGACATGATGAACGCCAACACGCGCGAAACCTTCCTGTTGTTTCATGTCTCCGACACCGCACCGGTGCGCAAGCGCATTGCGTCGAACGTGCAGGCGATCAGCGCATTGATCGAAAGGCTCGACGGATTGCTCTACCTGCCCGAGGGCAAGGCGATGCTCGACGAGATCCGGACGAAGCGCAAGATCTACGTAGACTCCTTCCAGAATGTTTCGCGACTGCTCGACTCGGGTCAGCGCGATCAGGCCTCACGCCTCATGGCCGCGGAGACCGTGCCGGCGCTCGACGAGCTCCTTGCGGCGATGGACCGGCTGATTCGCCTGCAGGGACGGATACTCGAGGATACCGGCGCCGAAGCCGAGCGCGACTATGTCAATGCGCGCAATCAGTTGATCGCGTTCCTCGGTCTGGCGATCGTGCTGGCCGGCATTCTGTCGGTCTGGATCATTCGCGCGGTGACGCGCCCGCTCGGCGGCGAGCCGGACGACGCGAAATCGGCGGTCGAGCAGATTGCGCAGGGTGACCTCACGGCCGACATCCGCGTCAGGTCGGGAGACAGTCAGAGCCTGCTCGCTGCGCTTCAGGGGATGCAGCGGAACTTGCGCAAGATGATCGCCGAACTGACGAATAATGCGAATGGTGTGGCCGGCGCCGCGGAGCAGCTGGCCGTGGCTTCGAAGCAGATCGCGACGAGTTCTGCGCACCAGAGCGATGCCGCGTCGAGCATGGCGAGCGCCGTGGAAGAGATGACCGTGAGCATCAACCAGGTCACCGACAGTGCGGGAGAGGCGCGGCAAGTGACCAGCGACGCCGGTGAGCTGTCGGAAAGCGGCAGCGATGTCATCGTCAGGACGGTGTCGGAGATGCAGGCCATTGCCGACACCGTGGCCGAAGCGGCGAGCACGATTCAGGCAGTCGGCGACAGCTCGCAGAAGATATCCACCATCGTGCAGGTGATCAAGGAGGTTGCCGACCAGACCAACCTGCTGGCGCTCAACGCCGCGATCGAGGCTGCACGCGCGGGGGAACAGGGCCGCGGATTCGCCGTCGTCGCCGACGAGGTCAGGAAGCTCGCCGAGCGCACGGCGCAGGCCACGACGGACATCAGCGACATGATCGAGGCCATGCAGTCGAGTGCCGGTGCGGCGGTGCACACCATGGAACAGGCGGTCACGCGGGTCGAGGGTGGCGTGAAGCTGGCGAGTCAGGCCGGCGATTCCATGCGCGCGATCAGCTCCGGCACGCAGCGTGCCGTCTCGGCGGTCAATGAAATCTCCAGCGCCCTCAAGGAGCAGAGCACTGCCAGCAACGAGATTGCGGCCAACGTCGAGAAGATTGCGCAGATGTCCGAGGAGAACAGTGCGGCGACGCAGCAGGCCCACGCCACGGCACAGCAGCTGCAGGAACTGGCGGCGAGTACCCTGGGGGCGGTTCGGGTATTCCGGATCTGAGGGGGGCAGGGCGGCGCCGGGTCGGCGCGGAATCGTCGCGCGTTCAGGAGTGACCGTTGATCACACATGTGGCATACGTCACGACGGACGCCTGGACGATGTCGGAAGCAGTTTCAGGGTTTGCTGATTGTCTGATACGATGGCGACTGCTTGCGATTGCCCAGGCTGTATCGCAAGCGGTTTCCCCGGCACCCTCGCCCGACAACATGCCAGGCGTGTCGCCACCCTTGCCGCCCATCGCCCGCGGCAGTCGTTGTCCACAGGGCCTCAATCCCCGCCCCGAGTTGATCGTCACTGCCGGACCGCGTCAACACACCGCGTCCGGATGAATTGCGTCGATCTGCCGGTCCGGCCGTAGGGAACGAACCGGGCCACGGTGATGGCGTACGGAAACCGCATTCGCCGCTGCGGCGATGAAGGGATTGCATGACGATACGCGCGCTGTTCTATGCACTGCTCGGTGTCTTTGCCTTGATTTCCGCGGGTGCCGGACTGGTTCAGGTCGCCGACAGCCGCGACAAGGCCCATGCGGTCGAGTGGATTCACAAGGCCAACCGCCTCGCGGACGTCGCCCATCTTGCCAGTGCGCGACTGGCGATGGAGCGCGGTGTGACCGCGGCGATTCTTGCCAGTCCGCGCGAGGCGAGTCCCGGCCTGCAGGCCGAGATGGTGCGTCTGCGTGCGTCGGTCGACGGTTTCCACGCACAGATGATGGAACTTGCCCAAGCGTTGAGCTTGCGCGCCGACGAGCATCCGGTCTTCGCCAAGATCGATAGTGTGAAGGTGAGTCGAGGCGCGATGGAGTCGTATCGCGCGCAGGTCGACGAGCAACTCCAGGGTATCTGGAACGGTCTCGATGCGGAGCAGTGGATCGAATTGATGACGCGCCGCATCGCGGATCTTCAGAGCCTCAGTGCGATCGCCATGCTGCCGCTGGGCGACAACGTCTATACGCTCGCCTCGGGACCCGTGATCAAGGACGTGTTGTTCACCCTGAGCGAGTACCTCGGTCGCGAGCGCGCCGCGGTGGGCGTCGCGATCGCGCGCGGCATGCCGCTCAGCGAGTCCGAGTTGCGTGTCCTCGGCGAGTATCGCAGCGTTGCGGTGCGCACGCGCGAACGTGTCGAGTCGATCCTGGAACATCTGCCCACGACGCCGGCGCTCGAACGGGCGCAGCAGCTCTTCGTGCGCGATCTGCTGCAACACTACGAAGAACTTCGCGCCGAAGTGTACGCCAGCAGCGCGGCCAGGCGGCCCTATCCGGTCGATGCCGAGCAATGGTATCGAAATGCGACGGTCGGCATCGATGCGGTGCTCGGTCTGTCGGCCGCCGTCAGCGACCAGTTCGAACGCGACATCGAGCGCCTGCGCAGCCATGCGGTGAGCACGATGATCCTGCTCGTGGCGCTGTTCGGCCTGCTGCTGGCCCTCTTCGCGGCAGCCGCGTACACCGTCAGAAAGCGCGTTCTGCGTCCGCTCAAAGCGCTCGAGCGCGCGGCCGCGACCATCTCGCGTGGCGACCTGTCACAGCCCCTGGCGCCGCAGGGCAATGACGAACTGGGCAAGCTCGCCCGCAGCTTCGAGCACATGCGCCAGACGCTGCTCGCCGACATCGAGCAGCATGAGGCCGACGTCAGGGAGCAGCGCAAGCTTTATGCGTTGGTCGAGCACAGTGCGAGTGCGATGATCATTACCGATGCCGACGGGATCATCGAGTACACCAATACGCGCTTCGGGCAGGTTACCGGTTACGCGCAGGACGAGGCGATAGGACGCAAGGCGGGATTCTGGCGTT
>DAOMNN010000015.1:0-32886 GCA_035443825.1 Rhodocyclaceae bacterium
TGACCTCGCGCGGGGTGAAGTGCTCGCCGGCGGTCTCGTTGGAGATCTCGGCGAAGCGGCGGATCAGTTCCTCGAAGACCAGGCCCATCTGCGCATTGCTGACGCGCTTCGGGTGCAGGTCGATGTGCGCGAACTTCTCGGTGACGAGGTAGAGGAGATTCGCCTTGTGCAGGCGCTCGACGGCGTTGTAGAAGTCGAAGCGGTCGAAGATGTCATGCACCTCGGGCGCGAAGCCGTCGATGTAGGCGCGCAGATTTACCCGCAGGTTGTCCTGATCGCCCATCAGCGTGGGCAGGTCGAGCTCGGACACGTTGTAGAACGGCTGGCCTGCCTTGCGCAGCACGAACGGTTCGAAGGCGATGCCGGTCTTCTTCCTGTCGCGGTACTCGGCGAGCACCTCGGCCTTGGTGGGCGCGAGCACGCAGTCCAGCCGGCGCAGCACGGTGAAGGGCAGGATGACGCGGCCGTACTCGGATTGCTTGAAGTCGCCGCGCAAGAGATCGGCAACCGACCAGATCAGGGCGGAGAGGGCTTGCTGGTTCATGCGTGCAGTCCGGTGGGCTTGGATGCCGCGGCGCGAAGCCACCTGCGGCGCGAACGAATCAGCCAGTCATTATGCTTTCGTCCGCATGGATTGTCATGCCGGGAGCCGTATTTTCGGCGCTGCACGGCGCACACCGACAACGCAGACGCCATGTCCCCCCTAAATCCTGCAGACCACTGCTGCGCTTCCTTATCCTCTGTTGCGACTTGCGAGACAGCCATCGGATGGCCTTACTCGAACGAACGGCCAGCACCTCGTCACGGTGCCGGAGTGTGCCTTCTCTCCAGCACCTGGGATGGCAACATATAAAGCTGTTCAGTTACCGAAGCAGACGGGGTAATGCGGGTGAGAGCCATAGAATCCCGTTAAAGCCCTGTCGTGGCGCGGGTTCGCGTCCCGATCAAGCGCTACCTTCACGCTTCGCTTTTCGAAGCGGGCCCACCTTTCCTTGTTCAGAATCCGACCCGAAATCGACGCGTATCCGTTCGGATTCCGAACCGGTCCGCTTCAATTTCGGAATCGTTCTTTTTTTTCCCTTCTGGCATTCTTCGTAACCTTCTCCTCCCTTGCCGCCTTCAACGCGGCCCGAGCCTCACCGACCGACGAGAATCGCTCATAGTCCTTCGTGGGCTTGCAGTGCGGAATCGCAAGCTTCGAGTGTTCGTAGCACTCAAGATCGGTGAACCGGTAGAGCGAACAAACCCGGCTACCGAGCTTAACGCCGCCTCCACGCGTCTGCGCGATAAACCCCAGCACCTGCAACTCGAAGAGCGCATTCGCAAGTGTTGCGGACGATTTCCAGCCCCGATGCTTCAGCATGGACAGGGTCGCCGATATGTTCCCATTGTTCGTCTTCATAACCGACGACCGCATATCGAGGAAGAGTGACCGACTGGACCAGCCCAATACACGCCAGGCCGGCGAGTCGAGAAGGCTGCAGTAGATTCGCACGTGCCTGCCGTTTGGGTCTGCTGGGGCTTTAACGTTTCTAGCCATGTTTCACCCCTTCAGCAAGCGCTTCTGCTCTTGCGGATCTGCTCGACGAGCCACTCGTCTATCTCGGTAGATACCCAGCCTACGGCCTTGGCGCCGAGCGAGATCGGACGGGGAAAGGTTCCTTCTCGAATGCGTTCATAGATTGTGGAGCGCTTGAGCCCGGTACGGGCTTCGACTTGCTTGCGCCGAAGGATGGTCAGCGTGCCTTGGATCTTTGCACTCATGCGGATTTCACCATATCGCACCGGAACGTACCGGCATGGTTTCGCACGATAAAGACATCAAATCCAGGGATGTCCGCATGCGGAATCGCAAATGCCGCGTGCGGTTTCGAGCCTAGGCCATCCGGGATTCCAGTGCGTCTGGAATCTTCGCCAGCGCCCGACGCACTGTGTCATCAGATACGGGTGCTCCCATCTCTTCGGTGAGCTGGGCAATCTTCATCGCCACCCCGCGCTCCTGCACGTTTATCGCGGAATGCTCGCATAGTGCAGCAATAATCGTGAGCAACGAATTCCGCTCGGTCGTCGTCATCGGTTTCTCCGGAACATCAGACGCCGGATCTACAGACCGCTCGAACTCGCGCAGTGCTTCAGTGCGAACCACGAAGACTGCATCTCTCGGCAGGCCGCCTGCCGGGTAACAGTTCTCTTTCGCTGGCGGCGTCCTTCGTCTTTCGAGGAACTTGCCCCGCTCTTCCTTGTGCCGACTCGAGAGCAAGTGAGCCTCCTCGTCCTCAATCCCGTTCTCGACGATACGCTGCTTCAGAACTTCAAGCTGGGCTCTTGAACCAGCTTGGTATTCGTTCTCGTCGAAGTCCTCTTGAAGCTGGCACAACGCACCATCCAACTCCTCGACAAAAGCGCCCTCCAAGTTGATGAGGGTAACGGCCGGGCCACCAGTTAATGCCTGGAACTGATGCTCCACATCCAACCGCTCGGCCCCAATCATCGGTAAGTCCCATATTCCTTGCAACGTGACTACATCGTCGGACAGCGTAAGGAACCGCTCGTCGTCGATATTCAGACTGCGCATTATCGGAACGAACTTCTCGCGCTCGTTGGGCGGGAGTTCATCGAGAAGTGCTGCCAGTTTCGGGGGGGCTGGCTTGGTGGTCGCGACTGTCGCCTGATCCGCTCGATTCATCGGCCTGCCGCCGGGAAACACTTCGGAATCTGGACACAACCACCAGTCTGTCTCGTCCCGGGAAATGACCTTGCCGCAGCGAGCCTTCGCATGGTTCACGAAATGGACAGATAGACGCACGTGCCCATCCAGCGCCAAGCGCAACACGTCGGCCTCAGTTACATCCTCACCAAACGATATCGACATGTACCTTGCGGTCTCTGGAATGGTCAGCCACTCCCTGAGCTTGAACAATTTTGACATTCCAGTATCCCTTTTGTGCTCGCCCTTGTGCGGGCGCCGTGTCAGCCGGGCAAGGATATCCCGATCTTCCTCCCGTCGGAGTAGGTGCGGCACTGCCTACCATTTCTCAAGCGGTTACGCCGCGCCCTTGGTTGGCATCATCACTACGTCGGCGCCGGCTTTGACCTGGTCGAGGTAGTCCGCCCATCGCTGCATCATCGCCCGGCGTTCCTTGATGAACTTGGTCCGATTGTAAGCGGCGCCGAGGGCGTCGGGCACGCGGTGCGCCAGTTGATGCTCGATCACCGCCGGTTCGAAGCCGAGTTCTTCGTGCAGGATGGTTCGGGCCATTGCGCGGAAGCCGTGGCCGGTCATCTCGTCCTTTGTGTCGTAGCCCATGCGACGCAAGGCGGCATTGATGGCGGCCTCGCTCATCGGTTTCTGGTGGTCGCGCATGCCCGGAAAGACCCACGCGTTGCGTCCGGTCAGGGGGTGTAGATCACGCAGGATGGCCACGGCCTGAGTTGATAGCGGGACAAGGTGCTCGCTGTTCGTCTTCGTCACAAGGTAACGCCATTCGGCCTTGTCCAGATCGATGTCGCCCCAGCGCGCCTTGCGAAGCTCGCCGGGGCGTGCGAATACGAGTGGCGCAAGCTGCAGCGCAGCCTTGACGATGAAGGTGCCGGTGAAGCCGTCGATCGCGCGGAGCAGGGCGCCGACCTCCTTGGGCTCGGTGATGGCGGCGAAGTGCTTCTCGCGGACAGGAGGGAGGGCGCCACGAAGGTCGGATGCGGGGTCACGCTCCGCACGACCCGTCGCGATGGCGTATCGGAACACCTGGCTGCAGTTCTGCAGGGCGCGGTGTGCGGTCTCCAGTCGACCTCGATCTTCGATCTTGCGGACCGTTGTGAGCAGAAGTTGTGCCGGCACTTCGGAAACCGGTTGGCCACCGATCCACGGAAAGATGTCACGTTCGAGGCGGCGAATGATCTTCTCACCATGCGATGGCACCCATGTTGGAGCCATCTTGGCGTACCACTCGCGCGCGACGACCTCGAACGAGTTGGCCGCGCGTTCCTCGCCTGCCATCTTACTTGCTCTGCGCTGCTCGCTCGGATCGATGCCGTCGGCGAGCCCCTGTCGGGCCAGGTCGCGTCTTTCGCGTGCCTGCTTGAGACTGACCTCGGGGTAGGCGCCGAAGCTGACGGTCTTGCGTCTTCCTGCGAAACGGTAGTCGAAGCGCCACAGCTTGCCGCCGGACGTGGAGACGAACAGGTAAAGGCCCTTTTCGTCGGCCAACTTGAGCGGCTTGGCGCCGGGTTTGGCGGATCGAACGGCGGTATCGGTGAGTGCCATTGACGGTATACCTGCTGGCGGTTGATCGTATACCGTCAAAAATACCGTCATTTGCTGCCGGATTGCAATGGTCCTGTTCGGACTAATCCGGACGAAAAAAAGGCCAGAACCCGCGTATTTGCTGAGGTTTCTGGCCTTTACCGGACGAATCCGGACTTGGTGTTGGTGGAGCCGGGGGGAATCGAACCCCCGTCCGCAAGCCCTCTACAGACAGATCTACATACTTAGCCGGCCTATTTGGGTTTAACCCCCGCCTTAGCCGGACGGCAGGCCGGGAGGGGGCGAGTTACCTTACTTTTAGCTGCGGGGCCAAGTAACCCGGCCCTGCTCGCGATTCTCTGTAAATGACACTGCAGCGGCTCAGCTTGCGCCAAGGCCACCCGGCCCAGAGACCTGCCGGTGCAGCGCTAACCGGTATTAAGCGGCTAGAGCGAAACGCTCGTCGTTGGCGTTTATGGTTTTCCAGATGGATTTACGAGGTCACTGGTCCTCGGTATGCACTGCACTGCTTCGCGACCCACGTCGAAGCCAGGTCGGCCCCTTGCGAGTTGCCTGATATCTGGGGGTTGAGTCCAGAATCTCAAGCAGCATCTTACCATCTTCGGATACCCACCAGCGGCAGTAGTTCCCCGGGGGAATGGATTATCGCATCCGCGTTCCAGCGTTCGATCGGCTCATCATTTCCAAGATATCCGTAGGCCGCTGCAACCGTTCGCATTCCCGCGGCGTGACCGGCCTGGATGTCGCGCAAGTCGTCACCGACGTACACACAGGTGTGCGGTTCGAGGCCGGCACGCTCGCATGCCAGCAGCAGTGGGTCGGGAGCCGGCTTCGGACGCGGGGCGGAGTCGCCACTGATGACGCAGCAGGCACGGTGGGCGAGATCAAGTGCGCTGATGAGCGGATCGGTGAATCGACTGCGCTTGTTGGTCACGATGCCCCAGTCGATCCCTGCGGTATCGAGTGCATCGAGCAGACCGTCGATGCCGTCGTAGAGACGCGTGTGGACGCAGAGATTCTCTGCATAGAACTCCAGAAAGCGTTCGGCCATCGCAGCATAATCGGCGTGCTCGGCATGGATGCCGAGGCCCGCCCCCAACATGCCCCTTACCCCGCTGGACGTAAACGGACGCAGGACTTCCAGAGCGAGTGGCTCGAGACCCAGTTGCGCTCGCAACGCGTTGGTAGCAGCGCCGAGATCGGGAGCAGTATCGGCCAGCGTACCGTCCAGATCGAACAGTACCGACCTAGTCGGGTCGGCGCGCATGGACGAGGTAATTGACGTCAGCGTCATTGCCCAGCGAATAGACCCGTGTCAGGGGGTTGTAGCTCATTCCCGTCAATTCGACGATCTCCAGATCGGCTCCCCTGCAATATCGTGCCAGCTCCGACGGCTTGATGAACTTGGCGTACTCGTGGGTACCCTTCGGGAGCAGTTTCAGCAGGTATTCGGCACCCACGACGGCCATCACGTAGGACTTGAGGTTGCGGTTCAATGTGGAAAAGAACACGTGACCACCGGGTTTGGCCAATCGCGCGCACGCTGCCACCGTGCTTGACGGATCGGGGACGTGTTCGAGCATTTCCATGCAGGTGACGACATCGAATCGCCCGGCGTGCTCTGCCGCGAAGGCCTCCGCGCCGACGTGCTGGTAGTCCACCTTGCAGCCGCTTTCGAACAGATGCAGCCGCGCCACACCGAGGGCCTTCTCGGAGAGGTCGATGCCCGTCACTGTCGCGCCCAGTCCGGCCATGCTCTCGGAGAGGATGCCACCGCCACAGCCGATATCGAGGACTTGCTTTCCGGCGAGGCTTGCGCGCTTGTCGATCCAGCCGAGTCGAAGCGGGTTGATCTCATGGAGCGGCTTGAATTCGGATGCGGGGTCCCACCAACGGTGGGCGAGGTCGCTGAATTTCCGAAGTTCTGCCGGATCTGCGTTGGTGCTCATGTGAGGGATGTCTTTTCGGTGATGTTGATATCGGACAGACCGGAGCCAGAATGCGTTCCGGACTTTACACCAAAAGAAAAAGCCCTGCCGAAGCAGGGCTTTCGATGGTCGGCTACGCCGATGCGATCAGCGCGTTCCGATCACTTCCACTTCGACGCGACGATCCGGCTGCAGGCAGTCGATGAGTGCCGCGCGGCCACGGATGCCGTCGCAGGTGGTACCGGTTACGGGCTGGGTCTCGCCCTTGCCTTCGGTATAGATGCGGTTTGCTTCCACGCCCTTCGAGACCAGATAGGTCTTCACAGCTGCAGCGCGGCGCTCGGACAGACTCTGGTTATAGGCGTCGGAGCCGATGCGGTCGGTATGGCCGACGGCGAGCACGACTTCGAGCTTGATGCTGCGAGCCTGAGCCGCGAGTTCGTCGAGTCTCTGCATGCCGGCCGGCTTGAGTACTGCCTTGTCGAAGTCGAACAGTGCATCCGCTGAAAGCTTGACCTTGTCAGCGGTCGGCTGGGGTGCGGGAGCTGCCGGTGCCGGTGCAGGTGCTGCAGCTGCGACAGTACATACGGCTGCGGGAACGATATCGGGGTCGCAGCTGCAGCCTACCGGGAACTGCCCGGCCATTGCAGCTTCGGCCGCCGCCGGGCTCCAGTAGCCGGTACGCCAGCAAAGGCCAGTTCCGCTGCGTGCTACGACATTGCGTCCATCGATGACGTACGGGATTACTCCGGTGCCGTCGACCTTGATGTCCTGGGCGAAAGCCGGTGCCGAAAAGCCAAGCGAGGCCACCGCCGCCAGCATGAGCATCTTCAGATGATTTTTGGTTAGTTTGATCATGGTTTCCTCGTTAAAGAGATGGAGCGTGAAAATGCGAATTATTCTCAACTCCAAGGCGTCGAACGCCTTGCATAGAGAATAATGCATATCCGTTGGTTCAGCACTGTAGTTTAGTCTGCCACATTGCGGAGATCCCAATCAATTCATTGTTGCTGTTTTGCAACATTAACTTTCGATTCGCCACGCGGGCTTCGCCACTGACCCACACGTGCGACACGTTCTCGCGACCGGCGACGTAGACGAGATGCGAAGCCGGGTCGAAGCAGGGACGGCATTCGATACTGTCCAGACTGACCGCACACAGATCGGCCTGCTTTCCCGCTTCGATCGAACCAATGGACGCCTCGAGGCCGAGGGCCGATGCGGCGTCGAGGGTTGCCATTCTGAGAGCGGTGTGCGACGGGACGGCGGTGGCGTCCAGAGTTGCGACCTTGGCGAGCAGTGCCGCCTGTCGCATCTCCTCGAACATGTCGAGGCGATTGTTGCTCGCGGCCCCATCGGTCCCCAGTCCGACCCGGATGCCCGACTCGAGCAGTCGTGTTACGGGAGCGATTCCGCTGGCAAGTTTCATGTTGGACGTCGGGCAGTGCGCGATGCTGCAGTTATAGCGGGTCAGCAGTTCCGTATCCGTCGCGTCGAGGTGTACCGCGTGCACACCGATGAAGTTGCTGCCGAGAATGCCGAGCCGTGCCAGTCGCGCCAACGGGCGTGCGCCGAACTGCGCCACGGAATCGGCCACTTCCTGCGCTGTTTCATGGACGTGGATGTGAATCGGGCAGTCGAGTTCGGCTGCAATGCTGGCGACTCGCACGAGGGATTCGTCCGATACGGTGTAGGGCGCATGCGGTGCGATCGAGAAACCGATGCGGGGGTGGGACAGCCACTCGTCACGTGCGCGGAGCCCCTTGCGAAAGTAGTCGTCGGCACCCGATGCATACGGCGTCGGAAAATCAAGCACCGCCACGCCGATGACTGCACGCATTCCGGCTTCGCTGAACGCCTCGGCTGCAGCGTCCGGGTAGAAATACATGTCGTTGCAGGTCGTGATGCCGCCGCGAAGCATTTCCGCAGCGGCGAGCAGGGTGCCGTCACGCACGAATGCTCGCGATACGTGCCTTCCCTCGGCCGGCCAGATCGCCTCCTCGAGCCAGCGCATCAAAGGAAGGTCGTCCGCAATGCCGCGCATGAGAGTCATCGCCGCATGCGTGTGAAGGTTGATCAGGCCGGGGATGAGGACGTGTTCTGGAAGATCAACGTTTTGGCCCGCCGAGAACCGCTGCGCCGCCAGTTCCTGAGGCAGCACCGCGACGATCATGCCGTCCCTCACCGCCACGGACTGACGCTCGAGTACCGTGTGGGCCGGTTCGATCGGGACGACCCAGCGCGCATTGATGAGCAGGTCGACGGCTTCACGCATTTCATTGCTCCATACAGCAAAAACCCCGCGCGAGGGCGGGGTTGTTGCCGGGTTGCCGAGGCTTAATTGGCTTTGGCCCGAATCGTCACCTGAACACGGCGGTGCGGTTCGAGGCATTCGATGAGTTCAGCGCGGCGCAGCGTGTCCGGGCAGCTAACACCGGGAACGGGACTGGTCTTCCCGTAACCGATGGTGTCGATCAGGTCCGCGCTGATACCCCTCTCGACGAGGTAGGCCTTGACCGCGTTGGCACGTCGCTCGGACAGCGCCTGGTTGTACTGATGCGAGCCGATGCGATCGGTGTGACCTTCGACCGTGACCATCTGGAGCGCCCCGACCTGCGGCAGCTTGGCAATGACTTCGGTGTCGATCGCAGCCTTGCCTGCCGGCGTCAGAACCGCCTTGTCGAACCCGAACAGGGCCTTTGCAGCAAGGGTAATGGTGGTGGGGGCCGGTGCTGCGGCCGGTGCAGGCGCGGGTGCAGCAGCGGGCGCAGGTGCCCCGACGCACTTGTCCTGCGGCACGATGTCGCTATCGCAGGCGCAGCCGACGGGAAACTCACCCGCCATGGCAGCTTCAGCCGCCGCGGGGCTCCAGAATCCGGTGCGCCAGCACAGGCCGGTTCCGCTGCGGGCGACGACGTTGCGTGCATCGATGACATACGGGACGACGCCCGATCGATCGACGACCACATCGTTTGCCTGTGCCGTGAACGAGGACGCAATGATTACTACGCCCAGCAGAAGCGGGCGGGAGAGTATTCCGAGATTCATGATTCCTCCACTGAACGTGACGTTTGGGTTGTGTGTGCTTGTTTGTTTTCTGGCTACAGTGCAATTTAAGCATACTCATCCCGGCTTGCACAGGTGGGGACTGAAGTGCAGTGTGCGGTAACGAACAGAGCCGCGTGTGCGGGCCGGGAAACCGATGTCGGGATGTGAATCGGTTCGGTGTTCGGGCATGGTAAAATTTCACGTTTTGTTCAACGCGGTATTCGCCGCCAATTCGAGATGACCCCGTTCGCCAAGGAAACACTTCCGATTAGTCTCGAGGACGAGATGCGTCATTCCTACCTCGATTACGCCATGAGCGTCATCGTGGGGCGCGCACTGCCGGATGCGCGTGACGGCCTGAAGCCGGTTCACCGGCGCGTGCTTTTCGCCATGCACGAGCTTTCGAACGACTGGAACAAGCCGTACAAGAAGTCGGCGCGGATCGTCGGGGACGTCATCGGCAAGTATCACCCGCACGGCGATTCCGCGGTCTATGACACGATCGTTCGCATGGCACAGGACTTTTCCCTGCGCTACATGCTGGTCGACGGGCAAGGCAACTTCGGTTCGGTGGATGGCGACAACGCGGCGGCGATGCGCTACACCGAGATCCGGATGGCGCGGATCGGCCATGACCTGCTCGCCGATATCGACAAGGAGACGGTCGACTTCGGCCCCAACTACGACGGATCGGAGAAGGAACCGCTGATCCTCCCGGCGCGCATCCCGAACCTCCTGATCAATGGCTCGTCGGGGATCGCGGTAGGGATGGCGACCAATATTCCTCCGCACAACCTCGTCGAGGTCGTCGACGCCTGCCTGACCCTTCTGGCCGAGCCCGAGACGGATATCGAGGCTCTGATCGACATCGTGCAGGCACCGGATTTTCCGACCGCGGCAATGATATACGGCCTGGCTGGGGTTCATGACGGATACCGCACCGGGCGGGGCCGCGTGGTGATGCGGGCGAGAACTCATTTCGAGGATCTGGACAAGGGCAACCGGCAGGCGATCATCGTCGACGAACTGCCCTATCAGGTGAACAAGCGCACCCTGCTCGAGCGCATGGCCGAACTGGTCAATGACAAGAAGATCGAGGGTATCAGCGAGATCCGCGACGAATCCGACAAGTCCGGCATGCGGGTCGTGATCGAGCTCAAGCGCAATGAGGTGCCCGAGGTGGTGCTGAACAATCTGTTCAAGCAGACCCAGTTGCAGGACACCTTCGGCATGAACATGGTGGCGCTGGTCGACGGCAAGCCGCGCACGCTGAACCTGAAGCAGATGCTCGAATGCTTCCTGTCGCACCGCCGCGAGGTCGTCACGCGTCGCACCGTGTTCGAGTTGCGCAAGGCACGCGACCGCGGGCATGTCCTTGAAGGTCTGGCGGTCGCGCTATCCAATGTGGATGAGGTCATTGCGCTGATCAAGGCCGCACCGACGCCGGCCGAGGCCAAGCAGGCGCTGCTCGCGCGCACGTGGCGTTCGGCACTGGTGGAGGAGATGCTCTCGCGTGCGGCCTCCGACAGTTACCGGCCCGACGGCCTTGCACCGGAATTCGGTCTGGCCGCCCAAGGGTATCGCCTCTCCGAGGTGCAGGCGCAGGCCATTCTGGAACTGCGGCTGCAGCGTTTGACCGGTCTCGAGCAGGACAAGATCGTGGGCGAGTATCGGGAGGTCATCGAGTTGATCACCGACCTGCTCGACATTCTGGCGCGTCCGGAACGGATCACGGCCATCATTTCGGAAGAACTCGCAGCGGTTAAGAACCAGTTCGGCGACCCGCGACGCTCCGAGATCGTGCTGAATACCGCAGAGATCAATATCGAAGACTTGATAGCGCCCGAAGACATGGTTGTGACCCTGTCCCACGGAGGGTACTTCAAGCGTCAGCCGCTTGCAGACTATCGCGCACAGCGGCGGGGCGGACGTGGCAAGCAGGCGACCGGCATGAAGGACGACGATTTCATCGATCGCCTGTTCGTCGCAAATACGCACGACTACATCCTTTGCTTCTCGAGTCGCGGGCGAGTGTATTGGCTCAAGGTGTACGAGGTGCCCGAGGGCGCACGCAACGCCCGTGGCAAACCGATAGTAAACCTGTTCCCGCTCATGGAAGGAGAGAAGATCACTGCCGTGCTGCCAGTACAGGGCTTCGACGACAATCACTTCGTGTTCATGGCGACGTCCGAGGGTACGGTAAAGAAAACCGCCCTCACGGCGTTCTCCAATCCCCGCAAGGCCGGCATCATTGCAGTGAACCTCGATGACGGCGACCATCTCGTGGGCGTAGCCATTACCGACGGTGAGTGCGACGTGATGCTGTTCTCGGATGCGGGCAAGGCCGTGCGCTTCCCCGAATCGGATGTGCGCCCGATGGGGCGCGAGGCGCGTGGCGTGCGCGGCATGAATCTCGAGGACGGGCAACGCGTGATCGCGATGCTGGTCACCAAGGACGATTCGATCTGCGTGCTGACCGCAACCGAAAATGGTTATGGCAAGCGCACCCCTGTGGGCGAGTATACGCGGCACAGCCGTGGGACCAAGGGGATGATCGCGATCCAGACCTCGGACCGAAACGGCAAGCTCGTGGGCGCCTGCCTGGTCGAATCCGCGGATGAGGTCATGCTCATCTCCACCGGCGGGGTGCTGATCAGAACCAAGGTACATGACATCCGGGAGCTTGGGCGCGCTACCCAGGGAGTAACCTTGATCAACCTCGATGAGGGTACCTATCTCGCCGGAATCGAGAAGGTTGCGGAATCCGATGTCGACGATGGGGTCGACGACGTACCGGAGTCAGCTGAGGGCGCGAGCGACGAGCCCGGGGCTGGTGGGATTTCAGAGCAGTAGTCTCGCGGAGGGCGTGACGTGAGCCGTGTATTCAACTTCAGTGCCGGGCCTGCCACCCTGCCCGAACCGGTTCTGAGCCAGGCCGCCCGCGAAATGCTGGACTGGCGCGGCGCCGGGTGCGGGGTGATGGAGATGAGCCATCGAGGCAAGGCGTTCACATCCATCATCGAGCAGGCCGAGGCCGATTTCCGGGAACTGCTCGGCGTCCCGTCCAATTACGAGGTGCTGTTTCTGCAAGGGGGTGCTACCCAGCAGTTTGCGCAGATCCCCCTGAATCTTCTGCAAGGGGGTTCGGCGGATTACCTCGTGACCGGATCGTGGTCGAGCAAGGCCTTGAAGGAAGCGGTTCACGTTGCCGGTGCGATTGGTGGTCGCGCGCGCCTTGCCGGTACGACCGAGTCGTCCGGTTTCAAGCGCCTGCTCGATCCCGACGAGATATCGCTCGACCCCGGTGCCGCCTACGTGCACGTGTGCACCAACGAAACCATTCACGGCGTCGAGGTGCAGTCGGTTGCCGATCTGCCGAAATGCGCCGCACCGCTCGTGGCGGACATGTCCTCGCACATACTGTCGCGGCCTGTAGATGTGTCGGCCTACGGCATGATCTACGCCGGGGCGCAGAAGAACATCGGTCCGTCCGGTCTCGTGATTGCGGTCATTCGTGAGGATCTCCTGGACCGTGCGTGGGCGGGTACGCCGAGCGTCATGAACTATCGCATCGCGGCCGACAATGCTTCCATGCTCAACACGCCGCCCACCTTCGCGATCTATATTGCAGGTCTGGTTTTCCAGTGGATCAGGGAGCAGGGCGGAGTGGCGGGCATCGAGGCCGCGAATATCGAGAAGGCCAGATTGCTCTACGAGTACATCGATTCTTCAGACTTCTACGAGAATGACATTGCACCCGGGGCACGATCGAGAATGAACGTTCCGTTCCGATTGGGCGACGATGCGCTCGATTCGGCTTTTCTGGCGGGCGCGGTTGCGGCAGGTCTCGTGCAGCTCAAGGGGCACAAGTCGGTGGGTGGCATGCGCGCGTCGATCTACAACGCCATGCCGCTCGCCGGCGTCAGGGCGCTGATCGACTACATGCGCGGGTTCGCACAGCGTCATGGCTGAAACACGGGACTCAGAGGTGCGGGGATGAGCGACGAACTGCTGAAGCTGAGAAACAACATCGACCGGCTCGACCAGGAGATTCTCGAGCGACTCGCCGATCGGGCGCGCAATGCACAGCGCATCGGCGAGATCAAGCAGGGCAATCTCTATCGCCCCGAGCGCGAAGCGCAGGTGCTGCGCCGCCTTGCCGAAGCCAATCCCGGACCCTTGCCCGATCAGGCGGTACAACGGGTCTTTCGCGAGATCATGTCTGCCTGCCTTGCGCTCGAGCAACCGCTCAAGGTGGCCTACCTCGGCCCGGCCGGGACATTCTCGGAAAGCGCGTCGCGCAAACATTTCGGTTCCGCGCCCAACTTCGTGCCGCTGGCGACCATTGACGAGGTATTCCGCGCAGTCGAAGCGGGAAACGTCGACTATGGCGTGGTGCCGGTCGAAAACTCCACCGAAGGGGCCGTCGGAGGTACGCTCGATCTGCTGCTCGCAAACCCGCTCAGAATCTGTGGCGAGGTCAAGCTGCGAATCCATCAGCATCTGCTATCGAAGGCCGACGGCATCGGGGCGGCAAAGCGTCTGTATTCGCATGCCCAGTCTCTTTCGCAGTGCCACGAATGGCTCAATCGCAATCTGGCGAATCTGCCCCGCGTGCCGGTGGCAAGTAACGCCGAGGCGGCACGGCTCGCATCCGAAGACCCGGAATCGTGCGCGATCGCCGGAGAGGCTGCAGCCGAACTGTATGGCCTCAAAGTGCTTGCAGCGAACATCGAGGACGATCCCAAGAATACGACGCGCTTTCTGGTCATCGGGCATCATGACGCCGGTCCGTCGGGTAGCGACAAGACGTCGCTGGTCTGTTCCGCGGCGAACCGGCCCGGCGCCATGCATGCGCTGCTGGAGCCGTTCGCACAACATGGCGTCAGCATGACCAAGCTGCAGTCCCGGCCGGCGCGCAGCGGCTTGTGGGAATACGTGTTCTATATCGACCTGGAGGGCCACCAGCAGGACGCACATGTGGCTGCGGCACTCGAGGAACTCGATGCGAAGGCGGCTTTCGTCAAGGTTCTGGGTTCCTACCCGGTTGCGGCGATCTGAGCATGTCGCCGCAGGGTATGGTCAGTCTGCTAGAGGAGACATCTACATGAGCATCGCCAGTCAGGCCCCCGAGTATATCCGTGCGATCTCGCCCTATCAGCCAGGCAAGCCGATAGGAGAGCTGGCCCGCGAGATGGGTCTTGCAGAGGCGACGATCGTGAAGCTGGCGTCCAACGAGAACCCGCTCGGCATGAGCGCCAGGGCGCGGGAGGCGGCGATCAAGTCACTTGCCGATATCGAGCGCTATCCGGACGGCAACGGCTTCGAGCTGAAGGCGGCCCTGGGGCGCAAATTCGGTGTCGGTCATGAGCGGATCGTTCTGGGTAACGGGTCGAACGACGTACTCGAGCTTGCCGCACGGGCTTTTCTCGCACCGGGACGGTGTGCCGTGTTTGCACAGCATGCGTTCGCGGTATATCCGCTCGCGACCAATGCCGTCGGGGCCCGATGTATCGAGGTGCCCGCACGAGACTTCGGGCATGACCTCGAAGCCATGGGGAAGGCGATCACGCCGGATACCAAGGTCGTGTTCATCGCCAACCCCAACAATCCGACCGGCACTTTCGTGCCAGGTGACGAGGTAAGGGCATTCCTCGAATCCGTGCCCTCCGAGGTACTCGTCGTGCTCGATGAGGCCTATACGGAGTATCTGCTCCCGGAGCAAGGCTACGACAGTATCGCGTGGCTCGACCGGTTTCCCAACCTGCTGGTCTCGAGGACGTTTTCGAAGGCTTATGGGCTGGCCGGATTGAGAGTCGGTTACGGCATTGGGCACCCCGACGTGATCGACCTGATGAATCGTGTTCGCCAGCCCTTCAATGTGAGCAGTGTCGCCCTGGCTGCGGCGACCGCAGCGCTCGATGACACGGAGTTCCTCGCACGCAGCGCGGAGGTCAATCGCCGCGGCATGGAGCAGATCACCGCGGCGCTTGCGAGGCTTGGCCTGGAGTGGATTCCGTCGGCAGGAAATTTCGTGACGTTCAAGGTAGCGGAGGCTGCGAAGGTCAATCTCGCACTGCTGCGTCAGGGTGTGATCGTGCGTCCGATCGCCGGCTACGGCATGCCGGAATGGCTGCGCGTGTCGATCGGATTACCGGAGGAGAATGCGCGGTTCGTCATGGCCCTCGAAGACGCGCTTAAGTGAGAATCCAGGAATATCCGACATGGTCCTGATCAGGAAGCTGGTGGTGTGCGGCGTAGGCCTCATCGGGGGGTCGTTTGCACTTGCCCTACGCAAGGCGGGCATGGTGAAGCGGGTGGTGGGTATCGGCCGTACGCAAGCCTCGCTCGCGCGGGCACTCGAACTCGGTGTGATCGACGAGGCGGCGGTGTCCTGGTCCGAAGCGCTCGATGGTGCGGATTTCGTCCTGTTGGCACCTCCTGTCGGACAGATGGAAGACGTCATGGAGGCCATGGCGCCGCATCTTTCACCCGAAACCGTGGTGACCGACGCGGGCAGTACCAAGCGTGACGTCATCGAGGCGATATACCGCCACCTGGGTGGGTTTCTCGCCAATGTCGTTCCGGCGCACCCGATTGCAGGTGCCGAGACCAGTGGTGTGGAAGCTGCATTTGCCGAACTCTACCAGGGCAGGAAGGTGGTGCTTAGCGCCTTGCCGGAGAACGAACCGTCGGCAGTGCTGCGGGTTCGTGAGGCGTGGGAGGCCTGTGGGGCGAGCATCCACGAAATGCCGCCCCATGATCACGACCGGATATTCGCAGCAGTCAGCCACCTGCCGCACCTGCTTGCGTTCGGCCTGGTCCACGATCTCGCGGGCCGTGCCAATGCTGAGCAACTTTTCGGTTTTGCCGCGAGTGGTTTTCGCGATTTCACGCGAATTGCCGGCAGTCATCCGGAGATGTGGCGAGATATCTGTATCGCCAACCGGCAGGCGCTTCTGGCCGAACTCGACGAGTACCTGGCCGAACTGGCCTATCTTCGAGCCCTGCTGTTGTCGGCGGACGGCGAGCGTCTGCAGCAACACTTCGCCGAAGCCCGTGCGGCGCGCAATGCCTGGGCCGCCCAGATTGAGAACGACGCTGGGTGCGGCGACAACTGATGGAGTTTCTCGATCTTCCTCCGATGCTTGGTGCGAGCGGCAACGTTCGCCTTCCCGGGTCCAAGAGCATCTCCAACCGCAGCCTGCTGCTTGCGGCGCTTGCCGAAGGTCGAACCGAGATTCACGATCTGCTATTGTCGGACGATGTCGAGCGAATGCTCGATGCGCTGACCCGACTGGGTGTGTGCTGGGAGCGCGAACCTGAAACGGGCCTCTGCCTGGTCGACGGGGTGGCAGGATCGTTCCCGGTCAAATCGGCGGAGCTTTTCCTGGGGAATGCGGGAACCGCGTTTCGCCCCTTGACCGCAGCATTGGCATTGTCTGGCGGCGAGTATCGTCTCTCGGGCGTACCGCGGATGCACGAACGACCTATCCGCGATCTCGTGGACGGGCTGGCGCAGATCGGTGCAGACGTGCGTTATGTCGCAAACGCGGGCTATCCTCCGTTGCGTATCCTGCCGGGCAATATTACTGCCAGCGGCGTAATCAAGATCCGCGGCGATGTTTCCAGCCAGTTTCTGACGGCGTTGCTGATGGCTTTGCCGCTGACCGGCGCAGAGACAACAGTCGAAGTCGTCGGCGAGCTGATTTCCAAACCCTACATCGCGATCACGCTGGCATTGATGGAGCGTTTCGGGGTGGTTGTCCGGCGCGAAGGCTGGGAGCGATTCGTCGTTCCGGCGCAGGCGTGCTATCGCAGTCCGGGAAAGCTGTTCGTCGAGGGCGATGCTTCGTCGGCCTCCTACTTTCTCGCCGCGGGCGCGATCGGCGGCGGGCCGGTGCGTGTAGAGGGCGTCGGGCGAACGAGCATTCAGGGCGATGTGCGATTTGCAGAAGCGCTCGAGCAACTTGGTGCGCGCATCGCGATGGGCGACAACTGGATCGAAGCCCGTGCTCCCGAAAGCGGGAGGCTGCGTCGCTTCGACCTCGACTTGAACCACATCCCTGACGCTGCGATGACGCTCGCGGTCACCGCATTGTTTGCCGATGGTCCCAGCCGGTTGCGGAACATCGCGAGTTGGCGCGTCAAGGAAACCGACCGCATCACGGCCATGGCGACAGAGTTGCGCAAGGTCGGAGCGGAGGTGGAGGAGGGCGAGGACTATCTTGTCGTCACACCCCCCATGATGCTGAAGCCGGCTGCCATCGATACCTATGACGATCACCGCATGGCGATGTGCTTCTCGCTGGTGAGCCTGGGAGGATGTCGGGTGCGGATCAACGATCCGCAATGCGTCAACAAGACGTTCCCTGCGTACTTCGATTGTTTTGCGACGGTCGCTCGCCCCATTCCCGTGATCGCGATCGACGGGCCGTCCGCTTCGGGCAAGGGCACTATTGCTGCGCGGGTCGCCGACGCGCTTGGCTTCGCTTATCTGGACAGTGGGTCGTTGTACCGCCTGGTCGCCCTCGGGGCGATGCGTGCGGGTATACCGCTGGACGATGAAAGGCGTGTTGCCGAACTGGCCGCGGCACTGCCGGTACGTTTCGACCAAGGCCGTACCTGGTTGGAAGACGATGACGTGACCGATCTGATTCGCGAGGAGATCTGCTCGGTAGGGGCTTCGCGCGTTGCCGCACTGCCGGCGGTCCGCGATGCGCTGCTCGACCGGCAACGCGATTTTCGGACTGCCCCTGGACTCGTTGCCGAGGGGCGGGACATGGGGTCGGTCGTCTTTCCGGACGCGGCGACCAAGATATTCCTCACGGCGAGTCCGCGGGAGCGAGCAGATCGCCGCTATAAGCAGTTGATGGAGAAGGGATTGACTGCTAATATGGAAAGTCTTTTGAAGGATCTTGAGGAACGGGATGCGCGCGATGCCGCCCGGACCGTGGCTCCCTTGAAGAGATTGCCGGACGCGGCGCTCCTCGATACGTCGGACATGGGTATCGAGACCGCAGTTGCGTTCGTGCTGGAGCGGGTGTCGGCTTCCTGAGGGAGCAAGCCCCGTGCTACGCGGGTTAGCGACCGGTTTCGGTCTCTGACCTTTTACAAACCAATGACTGGTGGCCGCGCTGCCGCGGCTTTTGGAAATCCCAACTTTTATGACAACTGCCACCCCTGTTTCCGCCTCCCAGGAAAGTTTTGCCGATCTGTTCGAAGAAAGCCTCGCTCGCCAGGAGATGCGCTCCGGCGAAGTGATCACCGCGGAGGTGGTCAGCATCGACCATAATTTCGTGGTCGTGAATGCGGGCCTGAAATCCGAAAGCTATGTACCTATCGAAGAATTCCGCAACGATCGCGGCGAACTCGAGGTCGAGGTGGGTGATTTCGTTCATGTCGCGATTGACGCGCTCGAGGACGGCTATGGCGAAACGCGCCTTTCGCGCGAGAAAGCCAAGCGCATCTCCGCATGGAACGATCTCGAAAAGGCCCTCAACGAAGGGACGCTGGTGAAGGGCGTCGTATCGGGTCGCGTCAAGGGCGGTCTGACCGTCATGACCAACAGCATCCGTGCGTTCCTGCCCGGTTCGCTGGTCGACATGCGTCCGGTCAAGGACACCACGCCTTTTGAAGGCAAGGAATTCGAGTTCAAGGTCATCAAGCTCGACCGCAAGCGCAACAACGTCGTCGTTTCGCGCCGTGCCGTGCTGGAAGAGACGATGGGCGAGGAGCGCGAGAAGCTGCTCGAGAACCTCAAGGAAGGTTCCATCATCAAGGGTGTGGTCAAG
Source organism: Rhodocyclaceae bacterium (assembly GCA_035443825.1). Lineage (GTDB taxonomy): Bacteria > Pseudomonadota > Gammaproteobacteria > Burkholderiales > Rhodocyclaceae > DAOMNN01. The sequence continues at coordinate 19,035 of DAOMNN010000015.1, forward strand.
AACATCACCGATTACGGTGCCTTCGTTGACCTGGGTGGCATCGACGGTCTGCTGCACATTACGGATCTTGCATGGCGTCGCGTGCGCCACCCTTCGGAAGTGCTCAACGTCGGTGACGAGATCGAAGCGAAAGTGCTCAAGTTCGACCAGGAGCGTCAGCGTGTGTCGCTGGGCCTCAAGCAGCTCGGAGAAGACCCGTGGGTCGGTATCTCGCGCCGCTATCCTCAGGGCACGCGCCTGTTCGGCAAGGTCACGAACATCACTGACTATGGCGCCTTCGTCGAGGTCGAGCAGGGCATCGAGGGCCTGGTCCACGTGTCCGAGATGGACTGGACCAACAAGAACATCCATCCGAGCAAGGTCGTCCAGCTCGGAGACGAGGTCGAGGTGATGATTCTCGAGATCGACGAGGAACGTCGCCGTATCTCGCTCGGCATGAAGCAGTGTCTGTCCAATCCATGGGACGACTTCGCGCTCAACCACAAGAAGGGTGACAAGGTTCGCGGCCAGATCAAGTCCATCACCGACTTCGGTGTGTTCATCGGTCTCGATGGCGGTATCGACGGTCTGGTGCATCTTTCCGACCTGTCGTGGAGCGATTCCGGCGAAGAGGCCGTGCGGCGGTTCAAGAAGGGCGACGAAGTCGAAGCCGTCGTGCTTGCGATCGACGTAGAGCGTGAGCGTATCTCGCTGGGCGTGAAGCAGCTCGAGGGCGATCCCTACACCAATTTCATCGCGACGCATGAGAAGAACTCATTGGTGTCCGGCACGGTCAAGAGCGTCGATGCGCGTGGTGCAGTGATTGCGCTGAACGAGGAAGTCGAAGGCTACCTGCGCGCCTCAGAGGCAGCTCCGCACCGTGTCGATGACCTGACCACGATCCTGAAGGAAGGCGATCAGGTCGAAGCGATGGTCATCAACGTGGATCGCAAGACCCGCTCGATCAATCTGTCGATTCGTGCGAAGGATCAGGTCGAGCAGAGCGAGGCAATGAACAAGCTGGCTGCGGACAGCTCGGCAGCGAGTGGGACCACCAATCTGGGTGCCCTGCTCAAGGCCAAGCTGAACGAACAGAAGCAGTAAGCCACTCGTCATGACCAAATCGGAACTGATCGCGAAGCTGGCGGCAAGATTTCCCCAGCTGGTCGCCAAGGACGCCGATTATGCGGTCAAGATGGTTCTCGATGCGATGTCCGACGCGCTGGGTCGGGGAGATCGCATCGAGATCCGTGGTTTCGGAAGTTTCTCGTTGAATTACCGCCCGCCACGGGTGGGCCGCAATCCGAAGTCTGGCGAGAAGGTGCACGTCCCTGAAAAGTACGTGCCACATTTCAAGGCGGGCAAGGAATTACGCGAGCGTGTTGATATCATTGGATGACCGGCTAGCGTCTGGGTCCTTGTCATTGAATCGGAGAAGGCGGCTTGGCCGCCTTCTTTGTTGTCGGGTACCCGACGGCGAGTCGGACATTCTGGCCCACGGCGGCCATCCGTCCAACTGCGGAATCTAGGATCATCAGTTCGGAGACTTCTTATGCGCATCGTAATGTGGATCCTCCGCTTCGTGCTGTTCTTCATCCTCTTCGGGTTTGCGGTGAAGAACGATCAGCTCGTAAGCCTCAATTTCTTCTTCGGTCGTGAATGGGAGATGCCCTTGGTGTTCGTGATTCTGGCCGCGTTTGCCGCCGGTGCGATCCTGGGAGTCACTGCGAGTTTCACTTCGCTGCTGCGCAATCGTCGCGAGATAGGGCGCCTCAAGCGCGATATCGTGAAGATCGAAAGGAACCACGCGAATGCATTGCCGGCGGGAGGTGCTGGCAGCGCCGTCAAGGCCGGCTGAGCACGATGGAGATCGAGTTTTGGTGGCTTCTGGCGCTGCCACTGTTCTTTGCCCTGGGCTGGCTCGCCGCCCGTATCGATATTCGGCAGGTGGTGCGCGAGTCACGGACGCTGCCGCGTTCATACCTGAATGGGCTCAACTTCCTGCTCAACGAACAGCAGGACAAGGCCATCGATGCTTTCATCGAGGCGGTCAAGATCGATCCGCACACGATCGAGCTTCACTTTGCCCTGGGCAGCTTGTTCCGACGCCGCGGTGAGACCGATCGTGCGATCCGGATGCACCAGAATCTGGTCGAGCGTGAGGATATCAGCAACGATCAGCGACTGGAGGCGCTTGCGGCGCTGGGTCAGGACTACCTCAAGGCGGGTCTTCTCGACCGGGCCGAGGCCGTGTTCCTGAAATTGCGTGGAACCGGCCACAACGACGCGGCAACCCGTTATCTGTTGGAGATATATCAGCAGGAGAAGGACTGGGCGAAGGCCATCGAAATTGCGAGGACCCTGCCGGACAAGGAGGGGGTGCATTGGCGCAAGGAGGTCGCGAACTTCCACTGCGAACTGGCTACCGATGCCCTTGCCAACACGGCCTATGAAGAGGCTCGACGGAATCTCGACGAGGCGCTTGCGATCAATCGCCGCTGTGTCAGGGCCAGTATTGTGCGCGGCGAGCTTCTGGTCGCGCAGGGAAGGGACGAGGAGGCGATCGAGGCATGGAAGCGCGTCGAAAACCAGGATCCCGTCTATCTTGCCCTCGTAGCCGAGAACATCATGGCGGCGTATGGGCGCCTTGGACGTCAGGAGCAGGGGCAGACGCTGCTGCGTTCCTGGCTGGAGCGCCACTCGTCTCTCGATCTGCTCGACGAGGTGTTTCGCTGGGAGCTCGATCGGCATGGAGCGCGCGCCGCTTATGACCTCGTGCGCGAAGAGCTGAGACGCAACCCGACGCTGCTGGGCCTGGAGAAGCTTCTCGAGGCGGCGGCGCTGAATGCCCCACCGGAGCAGCGTGGGGACGTCGAACTGGTCAAACAGCTTATCCACAACCACACGCGTCGCGTTGCTCGCTACCATTGCGTGGCCTGCGGTTTCAAGGCGCGGCAGTTCCAGTGGCGCTGCCCTGCATGCGGTGGATGGGAGACCTATCCGCCACGAAGGACCGAGGAGTTCGATCTCGCACCGTAGGTCGCGGACCGCGTCGGGTGGCCGGCCTCGCGCAACGAGACCGTCCCGCAGCGTGTCTTGTCCTGACGGTCATGGATTGCACACCCCGAATTATCAAAGCTGCCCTGACCGCTTTCCTCACCCCCAGCCCCTCTCACGCGCGCGGGAGAAGGGGGCGTCGTGAGTCGCCGGGGCGACTTTTGCAGTAAGACTCGCGTTACACTTTTCGATCGACAACAGCTTTCGGGCCGACATGAACTACAAGACCCTTGAAGATTACGTAGGTCATACCCCGCTTGTTCGCCTCAAGCGGATCGAGGCGGGGCGCAATAACGTGATTCTTGCCAAGCTGGAGGGGAACAATCCAGCCGGTTCGGTCAAGGACAGACCCGCGCTGTCGATGATCATGCATGCCGAGGCCCGTGGCGAGATCCGGCCGGGCGATACGCTGATCGAGGCGACCAGCGGCAATACCGGCATTGCATTGGCGATGGCGGCTGCGATGCGCGGCTACCGGATGATACTGGTCATGCCGGAGAACCAGAGCGTCGAACGCCGTCAGACGATGCGGGCCTTCGGTGCCGAACTCGTTCTTACCGCACGCGACGGCGGGATGGAGATGGCACGCGACGTGGCCGAGCGCATGCGGGACGAGGGTCAGGGCATCATCCTCGACCAGTTCGCGAACGCCGACAACCCTCTCTCGCATTTCGAGGGCACGGGTCCGGAGATCTGGGAGCAGACCAGCGGGCGCATTACCCATTTCGTGAGCAGCATGGGTACGACGGGCACCATCATGGGCTGCTCGCGTTTCCTCAAGGACAAGAATCCAGCGATCCGGATCATCGGTTGCCAACCCGAGGAGGGGTCACAGATCCCGGGCATCCGCAAGTGGCCTGAGGCCTACCTTCCGCGCATCTACGACAAGTCGCGGGTCGACGCACTCGAGTACGTCAACCAGGCTGACGCAGAGGAGATGACAAGGCGGCTTGCGCGTGAGGAGGGCATATTCGCCGGGATTTCGTCCGGAGGTTCGATGCACGTCGCGCTGCGCATCGCCGGGCAATGCGAGAACGCGGTGATTGTGTCGATTATCTGCGATCGTGGCGACCGCTATCTGTCGACCGGCGTATTCCCCGGCTGAGTCTCGTCGCGGCCCGATGCGTGGGCTGCGCGGGCTGGCCTGCGGCGCCCTTGTCGTCGCGTGGCCCGTCATAAGCTCGGCCGAGCGCCTCCAACTGGATCTGGGCCGTCTCGAGCACCCGGCGTTCACTCTACAGGGTGTCACGGCCGACATCGGAGCGGAGGGTGGTGCTGCGGACTTCTCGGTGGATCGAATTGCCGTGGGGGAGCACGCCTGGACGAATGTCCGCTTGCGCTGCGGCACGTTTGCACTGACGGACGGACATATCGATTGCCGTGGCGGAACGCTCTCCGTGCCCGGATGGTTCGATGATCACAGGATCCAGTTGAGCTTCGACACGCAACGGGGATCCGGCGCCATTCGCCTTTACGGTGACGCAGAAGAGTCGCTCGTGATCACACTTTCGCGATCGAGCGGGATCGACGCTGCTGTGGGCGCATTCTCGCTGGCGCGCCTGCGCGATCTGTTTCCCGTGCTTGCGCAGTGGCAGGCGGACGGTCGATTCGACGGGCGCGTGATGTACCAGCCGGCCACGCGTCGCGCCTCGCTGACGGGCCGCCTGACGCAGACGGGCTTTGCCAGTGCCGATGGTCTGTATGCGGCCGAGGCCATGGCATTCGACCTGGAATTGGCCGCACGTCCCGATCGCGGCGGCTGGTCGTGGGATGGGCATGTGTCGTGGCGGGAAGGCGCAACCTACCTGCATCCCGTGTACCTGACGGCAGGTGCGCGATTGGCGGCCACCGGTCATCTGCGCTCCGACCGGTTGACGGTCGACCGGGCCTCACTCGAAGTGGAGGGTGTGAGAACGATCGAAGCCTCGGGCGAGATGGCTCTGGACGACCTGAGCCTGACACGGGCGGCGCTCGTGGTCGCCGAAGCCGATCTTGCTGTGATCGGACCTCGATTCATTGCGCCCCTCATTGCGCCCGCCCACACCGACTCGCTCTTGTTCGAGGGCTCGTTCAGCGCGGGCATCCGTTTCGAGCATGGTGGGCCGGTTGCCGTCGATCTGGCGCTCAACGATGTCGGGTTTACCTTGGAGGAAGGTCATCTTGGCTTCGGCCCGCTCAACGGCGCCATTCCGTGGGAAAGCGATGGCGCGACGCGAGCGTGGCTTTCAGTAGGAGGTGGCTACTGGGAGAAGCTGCAGTTCGGCGCGTTCGAACTGGACGCACGTTTGACCGGGCGCAGTGTCGACGTCGCTCAGGTCGCGATTCCCGTCCTGGATGGCAGGTTGGTGTTGCGTGATCTCGCCTTGCGCAGGGAACCCTTGGGCTGGTCGGGCGGCGGCTCTGCAGTGGTCGAGCCCATCTCGATGCGGATGCTCACGGACGCAGTTGGACTTCCGCCCATGTCCGGGGTGCTGTCCGCATCGATGCCCGGGCTTCGTGTCACTCCGGGCGAGATTGCCCTCGACGGTGCCCTGGTGATTTCGGTCTTTGACGGCTACCTGCAGGCGACCAATCTGCATGCGATCGACCTGCTGGGAGTCGCGTCGCGCATCGCCGTCGACATCGAGGCACGCAACATCGACCTGATACAGCTCACCGAAACGTTTGCCTTCGGCAGTGTGAGTGGTTTCATGGATGCAGACGTGCTCGGTCTGGAATTGGTGAACTGGCGCCCGGCCGGTTTCGAGGCCAGCGTTCGCAGCAGTCCGGGACGCTATCCGCGCCGAATCAGCCAGCGTGCGGTACAGAACATCAGTGCGCTTGGTGGTGCGGGTGCCGCGATGGCGATTCAGCGCGGTTTTCTCGGGTTCTTCGAGAGCTTTGGTTACCGTGAAATCGGGCTGTCGTGCACGCTGTCGGGCGGTGTCTGCCAGATGGACGGGATCGAGCGCGGGCCTGGCGACGGATTTGTGATCGTCCGTGGCGGTGGTGTCCCGGCGCTGAACGTCATCGGCTACAATCGGCGCGTCGACTGGAATGAATTGCTCGACCGCCTGCAGCGCGTGATCGAATCAAACACGGCGCCGGTCATCCAGTGAGCTGCGTCGGGCGTTGAGGATCACAGGGGCATTGCCAAAGGGTGGTGCCGAGCGCGAGGAGGAAGGCATGAACAGGAGTGCAGCATGGGCCGCCCTGGCCGCGGCGGTTATCGCCACGTCCGGCTGTGTGACGATCAATATCTACTTCCCGGCTGCGGCAGCTGAACAGGCGGCCGACCGGATCATCGACGAAGTGTGGCAGTTGCGCGAGGGCGCCGCAGCTCAAGCTCGTCCGAATGGAGAGGCAAAATGAGCGTCTTGAAGCAGTTCCGTGTCGCCCTGGCAGTCGTCCTGATCGCGGTCGGGGGGCTCGTCGGCGCACAGGGTAATCTCGAGATCAATACCCCGGCCATCTCGGCTCTGCAGCAATCGATGCAGAAACGCCACGCACAGCTCGAACCATTGTATACGTCTGGTGCGGTCGGGCTAGCGAGCGACGGCAACGTTAGCTTGCGCGATGCCTCCGGCGTGCCGCTCGCGCAACGCGGACAAGTCAACGCCCTGATCGCAGCGGAGAACGCGGATCGAGCCGCACTGTATCGCGAGATCGCACGCGCCAATGGCCACCCGGAATGGGAAGCCGACGTGCGCAAGACTTTTGCGCAGCGCTGGATGGACCGGGCTCGGGCTGGGTGGTGGGTGCAGGGTCCCGGAGGCTGGACCCAGAAGCAATGACGGTACTCGTATTCGATATCGAAACCATTCCGGATGTCGCCGGCATCCGGTCCTTGAACGATCTGCCTGAAGATCTCGACGACTTCGAGGTTGCCGAGTTCGGCTTCCAGCAGCGTCGTGCAGCCACCGGAACCGACTTCTTGCAGCACCACCTGCAGCGCGTCGTCACCGTCTCCTGCGTGCTGCGCGACGCCAGCCACTTTCGGGTCTTCTCCCTGTCCGAACCAGACTGCGGGGAGGGCGAGATCATCCAGCGCTTCTTCGACGGAATCGAGCGCTACACACCACAGATAGTCTCGTGGAACGGTGGTGGCTTCGACCTGCCGGTGCTTCACTATCGGGGCTTGATGCACGGCATATCCGCACCCCGTTACTGGGATCAGGGTGAGGGCGATTACAACGACTCACGCGATTTCAAGTGGAACAGCTACCTTGGTCGCTACCATAGCCGGCATCTCGACCTGATGGACCTGCTTGCCCTGTATCAGCCGCGCGCGAGCGTGCGGCTGGACGAACTGGCCAAGCTGATGGGATTTCCCGGAAAGCTCGGAATGGACGGGTCGGCAGTGTGGCAGGCATGGCTAGAGGGGCGCGCGGCAGAGATTCGCGACTACTGTGAAACCGACGTGGTCAATACCTATCTCGTCTATCTCCAGTTCCAGCGCATGCGGGGACAAGTCGATGCCGCGACGCTGAAGATGGAACTCGGGCTCGTGCGGGATTCCCTTGAGCGACTGGACGCACCACACTGGAAGGTATTCCTGGATGCGTGGAAGGAAGGCTGACCCGATGGATCGCAGCAGGTGCTTCGAAAAGCCTTTGACAGCGGCCGTCGACGCTTTATAATTCGCGGCTCTTAGCAGGCGCGTAGCTCAGTTGGTTAGAGCACCACCTTGACATGGTGGGGGTCGTTGGTTCGAATCCAATCGCGCCTACCAGATTTCCGGAGTTGCACAGATGTTCCGAACTAGCACCGAATCGTTAAACTGAATACCTCGGGCGACGCGTATACTCCATGGAAAAGTGCGGCTCGACCGCACTTTTTTTTCGCCTGGGTTTTCGCCCCGATTCTGCTGAAACATTTGTGTCTGAGGCTCGATATATGCCAAACATCACGCTCCCTGACGGCTCCGTTCGCAGCTTCGACAGCCCTGTTACGGTGGCTGACGTGGCCTCGTCCGTCGGGGCTGGTCTGGCCAAGGCGGCACTCGCCGGCCGTCTGGACGGTCGTATGGTCGATCTGTCCCATCGCATCGAGGACGATGCGACGCTGGCCATCATTACCGACAGGTCCGATGAGGGGCTGGAGATCATCCGCCACTCGACGGCACACCTTCTGGCGCATGCGGTAAAGGCGCTTTTCCCGGATGCGCAGGTAACCATCGGTCCGGTGATCGAAAACGGCTTCTACTACGATTTCGCCTACAAGCGCCCATTCACGCCGGAGGATCTGGAGAGGATCGAGGTACGAATGGCCGAGCTCGCCAAGGCCGAGATTCCGGTTTCGCGTGAGGTGTGGTCGCGCAACGTCGCCGTGGAGTTCTTCAAGTCGCAGGGCGAGCACTACAAGGCGGAGATCATCGCGTCGATACCTGAGTCGGAGGACGTTTCGCTCTACCGACAGGGCGATTTCATCGATCTGTGCCGTGGTCCTCACGTGCCTTCCACGGGCAAGCTCAAGGTATTCAAACTGACCAAGGTCGCCGGCGCCTACTGGCGTGGGGACTCGAAGAACGAGATGCTGCAGCGCATCTATGGCACGGCGTGGGCGAAGAAGGAAGATCTGGGCGCATATCTGCACATGCTGGAAGAGGCGGAGAAGCGCGACCATCGCAAGCTCGGTCAGCAACTCGGGTTCTTTCACTTTCAGGACAATGCACCGGGGTCCGTCTTCTGGCATCCCAAGGGCTGGACGCTGTTCCAATGCCTGATCAACTACATGCGCCAGCGCCAGGACGAGGCGGGATACGTCGAGGTCAACACGCCCGATGTGATGGACCGCGGGCTATGGGAGACGTCGGGCCATTGGCAGAACTACCGCGAGCATATGTTCACGACCGAAACGGAGGACGGGCGGGTGTTCGCCCTCAAGCCGATGAACTGTCCTGGTGCGGTATCGATGTTTGCCCAGGGACTGAAGAGCTATCGCGACTTGCCGTTGCGCATGGCGGAGTTCGGCAAGGTCCATCGCTATGAACCCTCCGGGGCGTTGCATGGGCTACTGCGGGTGCGTCACTTCACGCAGGACGATGCACACATCTTCTGCACCGAGGCGCAGATGGAGCAGGAGTGCAAGGACGTCGTCGAACTGATTCTCGACATCTACAAGGATTTCGGCTTCGAAAGCATCCGCATCAAGCTGTCGACACGGCCTGATAACCGCATCGGAAGCGATGAGACCTGGGACAGGCTCGAAGGTGCGCTTGCGGGTGCTCTAGACAGCATGGACATGAGCTACGAGCTGTTCCCCGGGGAGGGCGCGTTCTATGGGCCCAAGCTTGAGTTCGTGTTGCGTGACACGATCGGTCGCGACTGGCAGTGCGGGACGTTGCAGGTGGACATGAATCTCCCCGAGCGCTTCGACATCAGTTACGTCGCCGACGACAACTCGCGCCGGCGTCCCGTGATGCTGCATCGTGCACTGTTCGGCTCGCTGGAGCGCTTCACCGGTATCCTGATCGAGCATTATGCCGGTGCACTGCCGCTGTGGCTTGCGCCAGTCCATGCAGTCGTGCTCAACATCTCGGAAGGGCAGTCGGCCTATGCCAGCGAGGTGGCGCGAACGCTCAGAAAAGCCGGCTTTCGGGTCGATGCAGATTTGCGCAACGAGAAGATTAACTATAAAATCCGCGAGCATAGCGTGCACAAGCTGCCTTACCAGATCGTGGTCGGCGAGAAGGAGAAGCAGGCAGAAGTCGTTTCGGTGCGCGCGCGGGGAGGCCATGACCTTGGCCAAATGTCCCTCGATTCGCTGATCGGGCGCTGGCGTCGCGAAGTGGAAGCGAAAGCCGGTCCGGTCTGATATTGGTATTCATGGAGAACTGAACCATCGCTCAAGATAAGAAGCAGCGCGTCAATGGAGAGATCAACGCGCCTGAAGTACGGCTCGTGGGAGATGACGGAGAGCAGCTCGGCATCGTTTCCTTGAACGCAGCACTTGGCATTGCCGATGAAGCAGGTCTGGATCTCGTAGAGATCGCACCGATGGCGGAGCCACCGGTCTGCAAGGTCATGGACTACGGCAAGTTCAAGTACCAGGAGCAGAAAAAGGCTCACGACGCCAGACTGAAGCAGAAGCAGGTTCAGGTGAAGGAGGTCAAGCTCCGCCCCGGTACCGACGAGAACGACTACCAGATCAAGCTGCGCAACTTGAAGCGCTTCCTTGAAGAGGGTGACAAGGCGAAAGTGACCCTTCGTTTCCGCGGACGCGAAATGGCTCACCAGGAAATCGGAATGCGCCAGCTCGAGCGGGTCAAGGCGGATCTTGAAGAAATTGCCGTCGTCGAACAGATGCCCAAGATGGAGGGGCGTCAGATGATCATGGTGATCGGGCCCAAGAAAGGGCGCGTATAGCGCGCAAGAGAATCTGCACTGCGGCCCACAGGGCTGCAGTCGCAAGTGGCGGCGAAACGTGCAGATGCACGTGGGCTGCAAGACAAGTGATGTCGGGTTATCAAACGCACCGAAGCACGGTGCTACCTGGCAGCATGTGATAATACGGAGCAAGCAATGCCGAAGATGAAAACCAAGAGCGGGGCGGCCAAGAGGTTCAAGGTCCGCGCCAGTGGCGGGATCAAGCGGTCCCAGGCGTTCAAGCGCCACATCCTTACCAAGAAGACGACGAAGGCGAAGCGCCAGCTGCGTGGCATGACGGAAGTTCATGCCGCCGACCAGAAGCTGATCCGCGCAATGCTTCCGTACGCCTGATAGGAGACCGCCATGCCCAGAGTAAAACGTGGTGTAACCGCCCGCGCGCGTCACAAGAAGGTTCTCGACCAGGCCAAGGGATATCGCGGCCGTCGCAAGAACGTCTATCGCATCGCCAAACAGGCGGTGATGAAGGCCGGTCAGTACGCATACCGTGACCGCCGCCAGCGCAAGCGTCAGTTCCGTGCGCTGTGGATCGTACGTATCAACGCTGCCGCACGTGAGGTGGGGCTGACATACAGTACCTTCATGAACGGGCTGAAGAAGGCTGCGATCGATGTGGACCGCAAGGTGCTGGCCGATCTGGCCGTGTTCGACAAGCCTGCTTTTGCGGCGCTCGCGGACCAGGCCCGGGCCAAGCTAGCCGCCTGATCGCAGGTGGCGCAAAAAAAGGAGGCCTGGCCTCCTTTTTTTTTCTGAACCATTCAGTGAACGCAAATGGACAACCTTGATCAACTTGTTGAAGATGCGACCGCGCTTTTCGCGGCTGCTTCCGACGTCGCGCAGCTCGAGCAGGCCAAGGCGCGTTTCCTCGGGAAGACGGGTGCGATTACCGAGCGACTGAAGAGCCTGGGCAAGTTGCCGGAGGAGGAACGGCGCACAACGGGAGCGGAGATCAATCGGGTCAAGGCTGCGGTGGAGGTGGCTCTCGAAGCCCGGCGTGAGGCATTGCGCGAGGCCCGACTGCTGGCACTGCTTGCTTCAGAGGCGCTGGATGTGACCATGCCTGGTCGTGGCATCGGTCGCGGTGGCCTCCATCCCGTCACCCGCACGCTCGAGCGGGTCGAGGCCTTGTTCAGATCGATCGGATTCATCGTCGCCGACGGTCCGGAGATCGAAACCGACTGGCACAATTTCACGGCACTGAATACGCCGGAGAATCATCCGGCCCGTTCGATGCACGACACTTTCTATCTGGAAGGCCGCGATGACGTGCTGCTGCGCACGCATACGAGTCCCGTCCAGATCAGGGCGATGATGGCCCATGTGGAGCGGCATGCGGCGGCGCAGACGATGCCGGACGTGCGTGTTATCGCCCCGGGTCGGGTGTATCGGGTCGATTCCGATGCGACTCACTCCCCGATGTTTCATCAGGTCGAAGGGCTGTGGGTGGGGGAGTCGGTCAGCTTCGCGGACCTCAAGGGCGTCATCGCCGCATTCCTGCGCAAATTCTTCGAGTCCGAGGAATTGCAGGTACGTTTCAGGCCGTCATTCTTCCCGTTTACCGAGCCGAGCGCCGAGATCGACGTCGCCTTCATGAGTGGGGCACTCGAAGGCAAGTGGCTGGAGATCGCAGGTTGCGGCATGGTGCATCCGAACGTGCTGCGCTTCGGAGGCATCGATCCGGAGCGTTATACGGGGTTTGCCTTCGGCATGGGGCTGGACCGGCTCACCATGCTGCGCTACGGCGTAGATGATCTGCGGCTCTTCTTCGAAAGCGATCTGCGCTTTCTGACCCAGTTCAGGTAATCGACCATGCAATTTTCAGAAAGCTGGCTGCGAAGCTTCGTCAATCCGCAACTCGAAAGCGAGGATCTCGGTCACCTGCTCACGATGGCGGGGCTCGAGGTCGAACAGTGGGACCCGGTGGCACCGCCTTTCTCCGGTGTGGTCGTCGCATCCATCGTCGAAACGGTGCAGCACCCGGACGCGGACAAGCTCAGGATCTGCAAGGTTGACGACGGATCCGGCGAGGGTTTGCAGATTGTCTGCGGGGCGCCGAATGCGGCGGTCGGCATGAACGTGCCGCTTGCAAGAGTAGGCGCCAGACTTCCCGGCTTCGAGATCAAGGCCGCGAAACTTCGAGGCGTCGAATCCTTCGGCATGTTGTGTTCGGCGCGTGAACTCGGGCTGTCGGACGATCACGCCGGGCTGCTCGAACTCTCGGCCGAAGCGACGCCGGGTGCGGATGTGCGGGATCTGCTCGCGCTCGACGACATGATCTTCACGATCAAACTCACCCCCAATCGCTCGGACTGCCTGAACCTGGCAGGGATCGCACGCGAGGTGTCGGCGTTGACCGGTGCGCCCCTGACGATGCCAGCGATCGAATCGGTTCCCCCGTCAATAGCTGACCGGAGGGAAATCGTGCTGGATGCGCCCGACGCGTGTCCGCGCTACTGCGGTCGGATCCTGCGTGGTGTAGACGCGCGCGCACCAAGCCCGGAGTGGATGAAGCAGCGGTTGCAGCACTGCGGTGTGCGGCCCATAAGTGCGCTCGTCGACGTGACCAACTACGTGATGCTCGAGCTTGGACAGCCCCTCCATGTGTTCGACGACAAGAAACTGTCGGGCGCCATCCATGTACGCTTTCCGCGACCGGGCGAATCGGTGTTGCTGCTCAACGAGCAGACCGTCGAGCCCGCTGCGGATACGCTGCTGATTGCCGACGAGGCGCGGGCATTGGCACTTGCAGGCATCATGGGGGGCGAGGATACCGGGGTCACGCTCGAAACCACCGATGTGTTTCTGGAAAGTGCGTTCTTTGCGCCGGCGGCGATTGCGGGGCGGGCCCGTGCACTTGGCTTCAATTCGGATGCTTCTCACCGCTTCGAGCGAGGAGTCGATTTCGCGCTCGCAGGCCGTGCCATCGAACGCGCGACGCGCCTCATCATCGACATTTGTGGGGGGCGTGCCGGCCCGGTCGTCGAGGCAGTGTCGCCAGCGCAACTTCCTGTTCGCGCTGCCGTGCGGCTGCGTCCGGACCGCGTAAGGAAGGTGCTTGGAATCGAGCTTGACGATGCCACCATGGTTCGATTGCTCGAAAGTGTGCACCTGCCGGTGGAGGTTGTGGATGGAGCCTTCGTGGTAGTGCCGCCGTCGTTTCGCTTCGACATTGGTATCGAGGAGGACTTGATCGAAGAGATCGTCCGTCTGCACGGCTACGATGCAGTTCCCGCACTGTCGCCGAAGGGACGTCTCGAGATGCTCGAACACGGCGAGTCCGTGCGTTCGGTGTGGACGTTGCGCCGGATTCTGGCGGATCGGGACTACCAGGAAGTGATCAACTACGCATTCGTGGACGAAGCATGGGAGAGCGATTTCTGCGCAAATGCCGCCCCCATCCGTCTCGCAAATCCGATCGCAAGCCAGATGAGCGTGATGCGTTCCAGTCT
>DAOMNN010000015.1:32986-50426 GCA_035443825.1 Rhodocyclaceae bacterium
GGTGAGCTTCATCCGGTATGGGTCGACCGTTACGAACTCGGTTCCGCGCCGGTGGTGTTCGAACTCGAGATGGATGCGCTCCTGTGCGAAGAAGTGCCGGCGTATCGTGAAATATCACGCTTCCCCGGTGTGGCACGTGATGTAGCCTTGATCGTCGATACGCAGTGGAGCGCGGCACGGGTGCTGCAGGTTCTGAACGAGTCGGCACCGTCCATCGTGACGTCGATCGAGTTGTTCGACGTCTATCATGGCAAGGGCATCGATCCGGAGAAAAGGAGCCTTGCATTCAGAGTCTTGATGCAAGATACTCAACGAACGCTTGAAGATGCGGAGGTCGAGGCCGCGTTGGCTGCGATCGTCGGTAACGCAATGACCTCCCTTGGCGCGCGCCTGCGCGGATAGTGAAATGAATGTGACTCTGACCAAAGCGGAACTCGCAGATCTGCTCTTTGAGCGTGTCGGGCTGAACAAGCGCGAGGCCAAGGATATGGTGGAGGGCTTCTTCGAGGAGATTCGGCTCGCACTCGAGCGGGGAGAGGCCGTGAAGCTTTCCGGGTTCGGCAATTTTCAGTTGCGCGACAAGCCCCAGCGGCCGGGCCGCAACCCGAAGACGGGCGAGGAGATCCCGATCTCTGCCCGCAGGGTGGTGACCTTTCATGCCAGTCAGAAGCTGAAGGCCGCCGTGGAGCAGTTGAGCGATGCAAGCAAGCAGCCCTGACGGATCATCGGACCCGTTGCCTCCGATCCCGGCAAAGCGTTACTTCACGATTGGTGAGGTAAGCGATCTGTGCGCGGTGAAACCCCATGTCTTGCGATACTGGGAGCAGGAATTTACCCAGCTCAAGCCCGTCAAGCGGCGCGGTAACAGACGCTACTACCAGCATCACGAGGTGCTGTTGATCCGGCGCATTCGCGAACTGCTGTATCAGGAAGGTTTCACCATATCGGGTGCGCGAAACCGATTGGGCGAATCTGCGATTCATGAGCATGAGGAAGTGCAGGAAGCGGTTCGGTTGCGCGCACTGACTGCGGAACTGCGGTCCGAAATCGCCGAAACGCTCAACTTGTTGCGATCCTGACCGACGCGCTGGCAAATGGTGGTGCAACTGCTATAATGCGCGCCTGTGTCGGGGCGTAGCGCAGCCTGGTAGCGCACTTGCATGGGGTGCAAGGGGTCGCGAGTTCGAATCCCGCCGCCCCGACCAATCGAATACCCGGAACCGGCCTCGCTGCCGGTTTTCTTTTGGGCCCGTCGGCCGTTTTTCGGGTCCGGCAACATGTCCGGCGCCCTCCCCGCTCTATGCTAAGATGCTGCGTCGTACCCGGTTGCCGGGTCCCACGGCGCTATGGTTGGCTCCATCCCAGACGGACGATTGATGCGGATCTTGCTCAGTAACGACGACGGCTACTTCGCGCCGGGACTTGCGGCTCTGGCCGAAGCACTGCAGGACCTTGGGCAGATTACCGTGGTCGCGCCCGAGCGCGACCGCAGCGGGGCGAGCAATTCGCTCACACTGGATCGGCCGCTTGCGCTAAGAAAGGCGGCGAACGGCTTCCATTTCGTGAACGGCACTCCGACGGACTGTGTACATCTCGCCGTAACCGGCATGTTCGACCACCTGCCCGACATGGTTGTCTCGGGGATAAACCACGGTGCGAACATGGGTGACGATACGATCTATTCGGGAACGGTTGCGGCGGCTACTGAGGGCTTCCTGCTGGGTGTCCCGTCCATTGCCGTTTCCCTGGTCAGCAAGGACGCCAGCGATTTCACCTCGGCTGCGCGTGTTGCGCGCGAGTTGGTGGAACGTTTTCAGCGGGAGCCGTTGCGCCAGCCCGTCCTGCTGAATGTGAACATACCGGACCGGCCGCACGATGATCTTCGCGGCATTCGGGTGACCCGGTTGGGAAAACGGCACAAGGC
This sequence comes from Rhodocyclaceae bacterium, assembly GCA_035443825.1. Taxonomy (GTDB): domain Bacteria; phylum Pseudomonadota; class Gammaproteobacteria; order Burkholderiales; family Rhodocyclaceae; genus DAOMNN01. Next base: position 34,911 of record DAOMNN010000015.1, read on the forward strand.
CGAGCCGGTGATTCGGGGCATGACGCCGCGCGGTGAGACCGTCTTCTGGATCGGTCCCGCCGGCGGCGCCGCCGATTCGGGAGAAGGTACGGACTTCAATGCTGTGGCCGAAGGCTACGTTTCGATCACGCCACTGCAGGTCGACCTCACCCATAACGGACTGATTTCGGTATTCTCGGACTGGCTGACCCGATGAGCATGCGGCACCGGGACCAGGGACAGGCCCCCAGTCGCGCGCTTGCGCGAATGGTCGAGCGCTTGCGTACGCAGGGGATTCATGACGAGAAGGTGCTCGAAGCGATGATGCGAGTGCCACGCGAGCGGTTCGTCGAAAAAGGTCTGGGCTTCAGTGCTTACGACGATACACCGCTCCCGATCGGATTCCAGCAGACGATCTCACAGCCTTTCGTAGTGGCACGGATGATCGAAATTTTGCGTGCCGGACGCGAACTTGGACGAACGCTTGAGGTCGGTGCAGGATGTGGGTATCAGGCTGCGGTGCTCTCCTTCCTGGCAACCGAGGTGTACGCGGTGGAGCGGATTCGCCCTCTTCTTGACAGGGCCAAGGAGAATCTGCGGCCATTCAGATTCGCAAACGTGCGATTAAAATATGCCGACGGCAGCCTCGGATTGCCCGAAGCGGCGCCGTTCGATACGATCATCGTTGCGGCCGCGGCCCGGGAAGTGCCGATCGCCCTGAAGCAACAGCTTGCACCCGGGGGCAGAATGATGATTCCGCTGGGTTCGTCGGATCAACGCCTTATTCTGGTCGAACGACAGGGCAATGTGTTCAAGGAAAGCCGGTTCGAAGCCGTGCGCTTCGTTCCGCTACTGAATGGAATGGAATGAAAGATACAATCAACGATTCCCGTTACCTGGCCATCGGAGTTCTGACCTTCGTGCTGGTTCTGTCTGGATGTGCCTCGCAGACGGCGGCCCCGATCCGGCACAGCACGGTTCCGACTTCGTCAACTCCCGCAACGGCGATCGCGCAGCAGGTCGAACGGACTCACGTCGTGCGTCCGGGAGATACGCTGATGGGCATTGGCAGGCTCTACGGCCAGAATGTGAATGACCTGGTTGTTTGGAACAACATGATGGATCCGAACCAACTGCGTGTCGGCCAGGAGATCCGCGTCTCACCACCGGGGGGGGCTGCGCCCGAGCCGGTCGCAGTGGTGCAGCCGGTGGAGATACGACCGATCGCGCCTGCCGGCGGTATGCAGGAGGTGCCGGTGATGCATGAGCCGCGCGGCGGGAAGCAGCCTTACAGCGATCAGGCGTGGGCGGCGATCAGGCCGGGTTCGAGTCTTCCCCCCTCCGTACCGGGCACCGCACCGGGAGCAGCCCCACCGGCTGCGGTTACGGACTCGGCGTGGCTGTGGCCGGCGGCGGGTCAGGTCATCGCAGGATTCAACGAAGCCACCAACAAGGGGCTCGACATCGCAGGCAGTCCAGGTGATCCGGTGATCGCGTCGGCGGCCGGGAAAGTGGTCTATTCGGGTGGCGGGCTGCGTGGCTACGGCAATCTGGTCATCATCAAGCATAACGATGACTACCTTTCCGCGTATGCACACAATCAGACCCTTCTCGTTCAGGAGGGTGACGAAGTCAGGAAAGGTCAGCAGATTGCCGAGCTCGGAAGTACCGATGCCGATCGGCCAAAACTTCATTTCGAAATCAGGAGGCAGGGGCGTCCGGTCGACCCGGTTCAGTATCTGCCGGCACGCTGACGGGGATGCCGATGTATGATTCGGGCGATCGTGACGAAAATGCGGGTCAGGAACCGGATCTGCCTCCCGAAGTGGAGGTGCTCGGCGATCCCGCACCGCCACCTTTCGAGAGCGAGTTTCTCAATGACGTCACCCAGATCTATCTGAACGAGATCGGCGCCAATCCGCTTCTCACGGCGCAAGAAGAGGGGGCTCTGACGCGGCGTGTGAAGAGCGGCGATTTCTCCGCGCGACAGGTCATGATCGAGCGCAATTTGCGTCTCGTCGTCAACATCGCCAAGCACTACCTTAATCGCGGTATCCCGCTGCTCGACCTGGTCGAGGAGGGCAATCTCGGCCTGATGCACGCCCTGGACAAGTTCGACCCGGAGAGGGGTTTCCGGTTTTCGACCTACGCAACGTGGTGGATCCGGCAGAACATCGAGCGAGCGATCATGAACCAGTCGCGCACGATCCGGCTGCCCGTGCATGTGGTCAAGGAACTCAATCAGGTTCTGCGTGCCCAGCGCAATCTCGAAGCGTTGGGCAATGGGGAGTACACCCTCGAGGAAATCGCGAATCGGCTCGGCAAAACGGTCGAGGAAGTTCGTGCGCTGCTGGCATTGAGCGAGCATACGGCATCACTCGATGCGCCGCTGGAGGTGGATCCAACCCTTTCGATCGGGGAGTCGCTCGCTGACGACCACGTCAATCCACCGGATTCTGGGATCCAGAACGCTGAAGTCGAGCACCTTGTCAGGGACTGGATCGCAAAGCTCAATGACAAGCAGCGCACCGTGATCCGCCATCGTTATGGACTCGACGAGTGCGAGGTGATGACGCTGGAGGATCTGGCGACCCGGTTGGGGCTGACGCGCGAGCGGGTTCGCCAGATCCAGCTCGAGGCGCTGGGACAGTTACGGCGGGCGATCAGGCGGCGCGGCATCTCGCGTGACGTCCTGCTCTGATCAGCTTCGGTCGCGCAGTCAGCGCGCGTATGCCTGATGGGCTTCGAAGCGGGTCCGGAGGGCTTCGCCGAGTTCGAACACGGACATCGCGTAGAAGCTGCTCCGGTTGTAGCGCGTGATCACGTAGAAATTACGGTAGCCGAGCCAGTATTCGGTCGGCTTTCCGGGGGTCGGTAGATCGAACAGGGTCGCCGGTGCATCGTGCAAGCGCGCGTGCTCGACCTCGATACCGCTCTCGACGAGCTGGGTCGGGTCGAGGGTGGGTTCGATTCCGGCATCGATGAGCGGAGCCGCATCGACGTTCGTCGGCAGGCTCACTTTCACTGCAATCGGTCCGCCCTGCTGCCAGCCATGTGCGGCCAGGTAGTTTGCGACGCTGCCGATTGCATCGACTGCGTCCGATTCGAAGTCGATCAGGCCATTACCGTCGAAGTCCACCGCGTACGCGCGAATGCTGCTCGGAAGAAACTGCGGATACCCGAGCGCGCCGGCAAAGGATCCACGATAGCTGAACGGGTCGCGCCCCTGTTCGCGTGCGAGCAGGAACAGGTTCTCGAGTTCGCGCCTGAACAGCGGTGCTCGCGGCGGATAGTCGAAAGCCAGTGTGGCAAGCGCGGAGACGGTTTCGAAACTCCCGGTGTAGTTGCCGTAATGGGTCTCTACGCCAATGATCGCAGCGATGATTTCTGGCGGCACGCCGAACTCGCGGCTGGCGGCATCGATCGTGCTTCGATAATCCAGCCAGAAGCTCACCCCGGCCTCGATACGCGCGTCGCTGAGAAATCGCGACCGATAGCTTTGCCAGGAGCGAGCGCCGCGCGTGCTAGGCGGCGTGATCAGTTGGATGACCCGTTCGAGGTGACGTGCGCGATGCAAGGTGTTGCGCAGTTCGTCGCCATCGAAACCATGCTTCTCCTCCATTTCGCGGACGAAGCTCGAGGCGTCGTCGTACCTCAGAAAGGACGCATGCGACGAAAACGGCAATGCGGCAAGCAGGGCTGCGAGAAAACCGAGAGTACGAGGGGTCATTTGACGTTCAGTTTCCGTATGCGTTGGGCGAGCTGACGGACATCCTCACGGGCGGGATCGTGCTTCGAACCGTAGCGGAGGCGGGCATAGCGTAGTGCAATCTCGCGCACCTGCGCGGCGCTGGCTGGATGGGCGTCGGCTGCACGGTCAGCGTAATGCATCGGACCTTCCCATGGCAACCTCACCAGGCCCGCGTGGGCCAATTTCGTGCAGAAGGCGACCCAGGCCAGATCCAGTGGATCTTCAGTTCGACGCTGGATGAAAGCCCATCCGTAGAGAACAAGCATCAGCACTCCGATGCTGCCTCCGAGCAGCGCAGCGAGTGTTTTCCAGTCGGGATCGGATAATCCAAGGCGTTCGATGAACTGCCGCTGCCGTTCGCCATCGAATCCGATCACGGCCTGATTCCAGGCGTTCGACAATGCATCCCAACGATGCCGAAGCTCGCGCAGCCATGCCATCGCGGGACGCATCATCAGGGGCAATGGCTCACCTCGCGGCAGGGCAGCCGAAAGTCCAGACTCAATTCGGAGCGGGGCGGCCAGGGCGGTGGGGTCGACCCTGCGCCAGCCCTCGTCCGGCAACCAGACTTCCGCCCAGGCATGAGCGTCCGACTGCCGTACCACCAGAGTTCCATCCACCGGGTTGATCTCGCCGCCCTGATACCCGGTGACGACCCGGGCCGGAACACCGGCTGCACGTATCAGGAACACGAACGCGGAGGCGAAGTGCTCGCAAAAACCGCGCTGGTGATCGAACAGGAATTCATCGATCGCATCGCTGCCCATGAGCGGTGGTCGCAGCGTATAGGTGAGTTCGAGCTGACGCACGTGTTCGATCACGCGGGCCACGATCAGGGCGTCGCTCATGCCCGGGTCGGTCAGAGTCCGGGCGAGTTCACGGGCCCGTGGGTTTGATTGGGCGGGCAGGGCGCGTGCCCCGTTCAGGATGTCCCGGTCCTCGTACAGCCCAACCGCGGTCTCGGGATAGGCCCGCAGCTCGATTCGCGTACGGGCACGCACCGGCCGTTCGGCAAGGATCTGGTAGTCGCTCGTATAGCGCGCCCGAGGGACGCCTCCGCCGGGAAATTCCAGCCCCAGCAGCCATCGGCGATTGTGTGGCTCGAGTGTCAGTGTGTAGGCGAATGACGGACCACTCGGAGTGTAGGAAGGGTGCTCGGCGACCGCGGGGGTGGCTGGCCGCCACGCGCGACCATCGAAGAGGCTTAACACGGGGCCTCGCCAGTAACGTTGTCCTGGAGGAGGGGGTGTCCCTGGGAACTGTGCGCGGAAGGCGACGGCATCCGAAAGGCCGAGGGCACTTATCGATCCCGGCCCCATGGTGTCCGACAGGCCGGACACGCCGCTGTGGGCGTCGGCGGGGAGCCCCCAAAGCGGGCCCGGGATACGCGGGAATAGCAGGAAAAGCACCAGCAGGAAGGGTAGGGCCTGAAGCACCAGCACCGCCGCAGTGCGAAGAGTTCGCTGCGTGCTCGCGGTCGGCACGACCAATGTCAGAAGGGTGATGGTGGCAAGGAACGTTCCACCGAAGGCAAGGAGCGCGATCGGCAGGGTCTGGTTGTAGAGAAACAGCCCGAGTTGCAGGAAGAAGCTCAACAGCACTGCGACGCGTATGTCGCGACCGGAGCTGGTTTCGAACTGCTTGAGACACAGGAGGAGGGTAAGCAGTGCGACGCCGGGTTCCTTGCCGAAAAAATGGCCGAAGTGATATCGGACGCCCGCCGCCGCCGTCAGCGCGATGAGGATGATCGCCACACGATACGGCAGGCTGCGGGGCATGGCGATCAGTGGCCGGCGAAGTGCCAGGGCTCGCCATATGAGCAGGAGGGCACAGACGATGAGCAGCCAGGAGGGCAAATGCATCCCATGGGGTGCGAGTGTCACGGCGGCCGTGGCGAGCAGCCACACGGATGCCTTGTGCAGCGCGCCGTGCTGATCAGTGGTCGCGATCGTCATGGCCAAAGAGTGCGAGCTGCTTGAGACAGTCGTGGACATGCGGTGTGCCGCGATCCGCGCCGATCTGCGCTCCCGGCAGACGTAGCGAGAATGGTTGGTCTCGGTTGCCCGCCGCGATCACCCATGCGGTGAGACGTGCGATGCGTGCCTCGGTATCCAGTTCGGCGGATGTCGCATCCCAGGTCAGCTCCAGCGTACCGCCCTCGGCGCCGGAGAACGTTTTCGTCAGCAATGGCCCACCCCGTGCCACGACTTTCCACGCCACGTGGCGAGGCGAGTCCGCACTCTGGTGTGCCCTAAGGCCGGCGAAATCCTCGTCGCCCGAGCGCCGGTCATGCCTCCCCGTACTGCCGCTTCTTCCCTCGGGCAGTGGCGGTGGATTCGACTCCGGTGCCGGGAACACCAGGCAGCGCACGTCGGGCGTGAGGATGCTCCAGGCTCGAATCAGTCCGAGCGGATAGCGGGTCTCGAGAACCAGGCGCCCAGGCTGCAGCCAGCCGCGGCGGGAGCTTCGGCTGTGCAGCGTGACGTCGGCCGTCTCGTACGCTTGAAGCGCGAACGGGGTGTATGCCTCGTACGACCGCAGACGGAGGGCGGGCCGGTCTGCATTCCGGGGGTTGTGCACCAGAAACCCGAAACGGGCGGTCTCCCCGGCGAATATGGGCTCGGCCCGCCCCGGAGTGATGGACAGATTGAGCAGGTTGCGAAAGGCGTGGACGATGCTGACGACGGCGACGCCCGTAAGGAGGAAAACGAGCCCGTATCCGAGGCTCAAATTGTAGTTGATCGACGCGACGAGCATGATCAGCAGTGCTCCGGCGAACCCGAGACCGGCCCCCGTGGGCAGCACGAAGATGCGACGCTGGCCAAGCACGATTGGCGCGTTTTCGCGAGTCCTGGTGCGAAACAGCCATCTGTCCAACCGTCCTGCGATACCTTCCCGGACCTTCCGAATCCCCTTCATCCGATGACCGGTACCGCCTGGATGATTCTCTGCAGCGCGTCGGTCGGCGCATTTCGGCCGTCGGTGGCGAGGCGAAGTCTGTGCCCTGCAACGTGTGGAAAGACGGCCTGCACGTCCTCGGGTAATACGTGATCGCGAGCATCGGTGAGTGCCCAGGCGCGCGCAGCGGCGAGAAGCGCGAGTCCGGCGCGCGGGCTGAGACCGCCCGTGAATTCCGGGTTTCGGCGAGTGTTGCCGAGCAGGGCCTGAACGTAGTCGACGAGGCGTGCGGAGACGGTGACGGCACGTGCGGCGCGCTGCAGCGCGTCCAGATCCTTCGGCGTGATGACAGGCTGCTGGCGCTCGAGGATTTGACGCCGATCCTCCCCCATGAGTAGTGCGCGTTCCGCCGTATGGTCCGGATAGCCGAGTTCGATGCGCATCAGGAAGCGATCGAGCTGGCTTTCAGGCAGAGGGAAGGTGCCGACCTGATGGGTCGGATTCTGCGTGGCGATGACGAAGAAGGGTTCGGGCAGCGGGAAGGTTTCTCCGTCCGCCGTCACCTGGTGCTCCTCCATGGCCTCGAGCAGCGCGCTCTGGGTCTTGGGAGTGGCGCGGTTGATCTCGTCCGCGAGTATGAGCTGGGCGAAAACCGGCCCTGGGTGAAAGCGAAATGCGGCACTCTCCCGTTCGAAGATCGAGACGCCGATGATGTCCGCGGGAAGGAGATCGCTGGTGAACTGAATGCGCTGGAAGTGAAGGCCGATGAGCTTGGCCATCACGTGCGCGAGGGTCGTCTTGCCCACGCCGGGCATGTCCTCGATTAGCAGATGGCCTCTTGCAATGAGGCATGCAAGTGCCAGGCGCAAGCCTGTTTCCTTGCCCAGGATGATCTGGTTTGCGGCTTCCAGCAGGCGTGTCGCGTGAATCTGGAGCATGGGTGGGGTGGCTGTAAAATTGGCTGCAAAGCGGTGATAATAGAGCACAGGAATTGAGATACGCCAAGCATCGGCGCAGAGTCGAACGGTCAGGATCGTCGCGTCGGACAGTTCGCCCGGTTCACCAGAGGAGGGGTATGACGACGACTGCGTTCATTACACACAGGGATTGTTGGCTTCATGAGATGGGAAGCTTTCACCCTGAGTGCCCTGACAGGCTTGCAGCGATCAATGACCGCTTGATTGCCGCCGGGCTCGATCTTTATCTGTCCTTCTACGATGCCCCGCTGGCGACCGAGGAACAAATTGTGCGGGCGCATGCGAAGGAATACCTCGTGGAACTGATCGACAGCGCACCCGAACAGGGGATCCGCCACCTCGACCCGGATACCGCGATGAGTCCGAATACCATGAAGGCGGCGTTGCGTTCGGCCGGAGCGGGCGTACTGGCGACGGATCTGGTCCTCAAGGGCGAAATCGAGAACGCCTTCTGCGCTGTTCGCCCCCCGGGTCATCATGCGGAACGCGCCAAGGCGATGGGGTTCTGCTTTCTGAACAACGTCGCGATCGCCGCACGTCACGCGCTGGAAGCGCACGGACTCCAGCGGGTGGCGGTGATCGACTTCGATGTTCATCATGGCAACGGTACCGAGAACATTTTCCGGGACGATCCGCGCGTGCTGATGGTGAGCATCTTCCAGCACCCCTTCTACCCATACAGCGGCACGGAAACCCCGTCGGCCAACATGGTGAATGTTCCTGTACCGGCGGGCACCCGGGGCGATGCGTTCCGGCAGATCGTGAGCGATGTCTGGCTTCCTGCGTTGCGTGAGTACAGGCCCGAGATGCTTTTTGTCTCCGCGGGTTTCGATGCTCATTACGAAGACGACATGGGCTCGTGCGGGCTCGTCGAGTCGGACTACGTGTGGGTGACGGACCAGTTGAAAGGCCTGGCCGCAGAATGTGGGCACAGGCGTATCGTTTCGATCCTGGAGGGCGGGTATTCGCTTTCCGCGGTGGGGCGTTCCGTGGTGGCCCACATCAAGTCCCTGGCGGATCTTTGACTGGTTACGTGGCGGCGTCCTGCATCGGCTGCCATCGCATGCGGTGTCCGTGACCTGCGCTGCCAAGAGACCTTGCACTGGGGTCTGGCCGTTCGGCGTCTATCAGGTAGAATCCACTCTTTAAGTTTCGGTTCGAACTCTCATGATTACCGGTTCAATTGTCGCCATCGTGACACCGATGCGCGAAGACGGCAGCCTGGACTTCGAGCGGCTACGTTCCCTGATCGATTTCCACGTTGCCGAGGGCACCGACGGAATCGTGATCGTCGGAACGACCGGCGAGTCGCCGACCGTCGACGTGGATGAGCACTGCGAACTCATCAGGGTCGCGGTCGACCATTCGCGCGGGCGTATTCCCATCATTGCGGGTACCGGTGCGAACTCGACCAGCGAGGCGGTCGAACTGGCCCGGTTCGCACAGACGGCCGGTGCCAGTGCGCACCTTTCGGTCGTCCCCTACTACAACAAGCCGACCCAGGAAGGCTTGTACCGACACTTCCGTTCGATTGCGGAGGCAGTCGAGTTGCCGATGGTGCTGTATAACGTGCCCGGACGGACCGTGGCCGACCTTTCGAACGATACTGCATTGCGTCTGGCCGATATTCCGAACATCGTCGGCATCAAGGATGCCACGGGCAGTATCGATCGTGCCTGTGATCTGGTCGAGCGCGCGCCTCCCGGTTTTGCGCTATACACTGGAGACGACATGACCGCCGCTGCATTCATATTGCTTGGTGGTCATGGCGCGATCTCCGTCACGGCAAATGTGGCGCCACGCGCGATGCACGAGATGTGCGCCGCAGCACTTGCGGGGAACACGGTCAAGGCGCGAGAGATCAACGCGCGCCTGCTGTGGTTGCATCGGCATCTCTTCTGCGAGGCCAACCCGATCCCGGTCAAGTGGGCGGTGGCGCAGATGGGTCTGATCGGGCCCGGAATCCGACTGCCGCTGACGCCGCTCTCGCCCGACGTGCACGAACGCGTGCGTGAAGCGATGCGACGTGCCGGCATTAACGTATGACTGCTCAGGACTGTTCGAAACTCATGAATTCACGGAATTTTACGTCGGCTTCATTGCTCGCATGCGCGATTGCCCTGGCAGGGTGCTCGGGCCCGTTGATCGAGTCCAGGAAAATTGACTACAAGAGCGCAAGGCAAGTATCGACGCTCGAGATTCCACCCGATCTGACCGCCCCAACGCGCGACGACCGTTTTGCGGTTCCGGACGTGGCGCCGCGTGGAGTCGCAACCTTCTCGGCTTACTCCAGCGATCGGGCGTCCCAGCCTTCGGTCGGAGGTTCGACCGTGGTGCTCGCGCAGGCCGAGGGCATGCGGATCGAACGTTCGGGCTCCCAACGGTGGCTGGTCGTTCCGGGCTCTGCCGACGCGCTGTGGCCGGAGATCCGGGATTTCTGGATGGAACTGGGCTTCATCCTGAACATCGACCGACCGGAGGTCGGTGTGATGGAAACGGATTGGGCGGAGGATCGCGCGCGCATCCCGCAGGATTTCATTCGTGCGACGCTCGGTCGCGTCCTGGATGGACTTTTCTCCACGGCCGAGAGGGACAAGTTCCGCACGCGTCTAGAGGAAGGGCAAGAATCCGGTACGGTGGAGGTGTACATCAGCCATCGCGGGATGGTCGAGGTGTATTCCAGCGCGCAGCAGGACAGCACCGTCTGGCAGCCGCGGCCGGCCGATCCGGAACTCGAGGCCGAGATGCTGCGGCGCCTGATGATCCGGCTCGGGGCCGAGGAAGAGCGCGCCGCGGCGATCGTCGCGTCCGCGCCGACCGCGGAGAGGGCCGCGTTGCAGCCCGGACCCGACGGAAGGATCCGCCTGACGGTCGATGAATCATTCGATCGCGCATGGCGCAGGGTCGGGCTGGCGCTTGATCGGACTGGTTTCACGGTCGAGGATCGCGACCGTTCGCAGGGCCTCTTCTTCGTGCGCTACATCGATCCCGACGCGGATGCCCGCAGCCAGCGCTCCGAAGGCTTCCTGTCGCGCCTTGCGTTCTGGCGCAGCAGGGATCCGCAGGTGGCGCCCGGAGGCAGCGAGTATCGCATTCGCGTCGTTGGCACCGGCGCCACCTCTGTCGTGACGGTCTTGACGCGCGAGGGGGGGGAGGATACTTCTTCCACCGCACGTCAGATACTGGGCTTGCTGCAGGAGCAGCTCAAGTAGGGCTCAGGCGATCTGGTGGATCCCGTCCGCCGGGATCGGATAAGCAACCGGCGCCTCGGCGCCGGTTGTGTTATTGGGAGGCCGTTTTCCGTCGTTGGCTCGCGGCTGTGGTTCTGCGATGGTAGATGGCCGCCGATCGGTCCACCCCGGAGGGTCCAGTTCCGGGGGCTTCAGATTCCGAGCGGAATTCCGGATGGCCCCCGTTGTGCCGCCAACCAAAGGCTTTCGAACTGCGAAAGCAGGGCAAACGAGGACTGGGCATCGTCGATGCAGACTTTGCCGCGCGGATTGTCCGGGTGAAAGCGGGTGACGAGATGCACGCCGTCCACGATCATGAACGGTTGTTCAAGGGAGCGGAATGCGCTCGATGTGATCCGGATCTGCATCCGGTGCCCGAATCGCGAGACCAGGTTGAGAAGCCGCGGACAGTCGCGCTCGATGTAGCTTGCCGAGTGCACCGCGATACGTAGGCTCTCCTCGACCCGCACTCGCAGGCAGAAGCTCTCCAGCGCGCTTATCCCTTCGGATGATTCGAGCCCCGTGTTGCGCAGGTCCGGATCGAATATCACAATGCTTTGCGTCGCCCGCCCGAGGGTCTCGAGCAGCGCTTCGCGATAGCGCGCGTAGGTGTCGAAGGTCTGGCTGCTTGTCATATTCTGGGCACCGGCCTCAAAGCGGCATTGCGGCAACGCTAAAATTACACCTTTTGCCTGGAAAGTTCATGCCGTTTGCAGTAATCGAGTCCGTGGATCACGAAGGTCGCGGCGTGACGCATGTGGATGGCAAGGCTGTGTTCGTCGACGGTGCGCTTCCCGGCGAGTACGTCGAGTACTCCGTGTATCGGCGCCGCTCAAGCCATGAACTGGCCGCAGTCGACCAGGTCCTGAGGCCGAGCGCACAGCGTGTGAGTCCGCGGTGTCCCAGTTTCGGTACATGTGGCGGTTGTTCCTTGCAGCACCTGGATGCCGTGGCTCAGACGGCCGTCAAGCAGCGCGTCCTCGAAGACGCCTTGTGGCACATCGGGAAGGTTCGCCCGCAGATCGTGTATCCGGCCATCCATGGGTCCGCGTGGGGGTATCGTTACCGTGCGCGGCTGGGTGTCCGCCTGGTTCCGAACAAGGGTGGAGTGCGGGTCGGCTTTCATGAACGTCGGAGCAGCTACATCGCCGATCTTCGTCGTTGCGATATCCTGCCGGCGCACATTTCGGCGATGCTTCCGCGAATGCGTGAGTTGATTGCCGGACTGTCGATACCCGACCGCCTGCCCCAGATCGAAGTTGCGGTGGGAGAGGCGGTCACTGTCCTGGTGCTGCGTAACCTGCTCGCACTGACCGGCGAAGACGAGCGGCAACTTGCAGCTTTTGCTGACGCACAGGGGGTTCAGGTGTGGCTCCAGCCGGGTGGCCCGGAGACGGCCTGCAGGCTGCATCCGGCACGAGCGCCTGAACTGACCTATGCGATTCCCGAGTTCGATGTGACGATCGCGTTCCGGCCCACCGATTTCACGCAGGTCAATGTAGACATCAATCGCGTGCTGATGCGTCGTGCGATGTCCCTGCTCGACCCTCGGCCGGGGGAGCGCATTGCGGACCTGTTCTGTGGTCTGGGCAACTTCAGCTTGCCGATTGCGCGCTCTGGGGCGAGTGTGATCGGGATCGAAGGAAGCGAGAGTCTCGTGCAGCGTGCAGCAGAGAACGCTCACCGCAACGGACTCGATGGCAATTGCGAGTTCCATGCGGCCAATCTGTTCGAAACGACGGAAGACAGTCTGGCTGCGCTGGGGCCCGTCACAAAACTGCTCGTCGATCCCCCGCGTGAGGGTGCGATCGCCGTCGTCAAGGCGATCGGGACTGAGCAGTCGCCGCAACGCATTGTCTACGTGTCGTGCAATCCCGCGACCCTGGCGCGGGATGCCGCAGTGCTGGTGCATGAGAAAGGCTATGTCATGCGCGGCGCGGGAATTGCCAACATGTTCGCGCAGACCTCGCACGTGGAATCGATCGCCCTGTTCGAGCGCGCGAGCTGACGCTGCGCAGTGGTATACTTCGCGTCCTCCGAGACGGGCCCGTCAGGTCCGACTACTGCGCTTGAACGGAGGCGTGGCAGAGTGGTTGAATGCACCGGTCTTGGCGCCAGCCGCGCAAGCGGTGCGCTAGCGTAGTGGCCGACGCAAGTTGGTCACGCAGCTAAAACCGGCAGGCGGGCCGCCAGGCCCGGCTTCTGGGTCGCACGGAGGCGTGGCAGAGTGGTTGAATGCACCGGTCTTGAAAACCGGCAGGGGTTCGCGCCCCTCGTGAGTTCGAATCTCACCGCCTCCGCCAATTGACAAGGGCGACGTCATCGTCGCCCCGTCGTCGAGATTGGGTGGCGAGGGCCGGGCTCAGTCTTGCCGGGACCGCCTACGGACGAATCCCATGCCCAGAAGTGCCAGCCCCAGTAGGCCGAGCATGCTCGGCTCCGGTATGCTGGTCGTGTTGCTCGGGTCGCGGGCCCAGAGACTCACGTGCGACAGTCCCGCCGGGTTTCCGTTTGCGCCTGCGAGGAGCGTGCCGGTCGTGTCGTAGGTGCCGAAGAAGTGGAAGATGTGATCATCCGCCGAGGGGCTTGATACACCGAATTGTTCAGCGGTGAAGTTATACACGGCGAATGCGTTTCCCGACTTGAAGATGAGCGCAAACTGATCGAAGTAGTTCTTCCCAAGCAGAGACTCCGCTCGTTGTGCCACTTCGGGATCAGGGGTGAAAGCCCAGGTGCCGATTCCAGCTCCGTCGACAGTGATGGAGAAGAAGCTTGCCCATACGATATTGTCGTCCCCCCCGATCTTTTCAGGCGCGAAATTGCCGGGTTCGTTGCCTTGCGTATCAACCCGACCGAGCATGATCCAGCCCGGATCGGTGGCCTCACCGTTACCGTTCAGATCGCTGGCGGGATAAGTGTCGGTCAGGAACGCGCCTCCAGGGAACAAGACATCCCCTCCCGGCTGCTGCCCTGCTCCGTTCAGCAGTCCGTCGCCAAGATAGCCGAGATTGACCGAGGGCTTGGGCATGTCGTTACCGGAGAATCCGCCGGCACAGTTGGCCGCATGCATGGGTAGGGAGAGGGCGCCGCTTACGTCCACCAGATTCGCGTCGGCCGAAAGCCCGTCATATCGCGATGCACTGGTGACCTGCACGTCGGATGTCGCGCAGTTGACCCCGGTAGGGCCTGCGATGGCCGAACCGGCATGAAAGGTCCCGACCATTGCGAGTGCCAGGATTGGGACGTGGAATCTTTGGGTCATCATTGCCGAGTACCTTTCACTTTGGTTGTATCGATGGCATCAGTCATGCAAGTATTGCGCCACAAGATTGGAAACGCTTTATAAACAAATTGATAGGTTGAAGTTAGAATGAATTTTGAGGTCGTTGTGCAACAAACTGTAAAAAAACTCGACAGCTAACATTGCGGCGTCTACCAGCCTTGATCGGTGATCAGCGAGGAACTTTGTCACGGATTCAGCGAATCGCGCAGGGCGCAATAAAGGAAAGGTGTCCGCCCACGAGATTGTCCGCGCAATGGCACATCGGCTGGTAGGCAAAAGCGCACGGAAGCAACTCGGAGTCACTCGCCACAGTTTCCCCCTTGCACGGAACTGAACCATGGGATTGCACAGGAGTGGGATAATCCGAGGGTGCCGGTAGCTGCCGCGGAATTCGGTGATGCTGCGACTGACTTGAGAATGGACGCCGCGATCTTGTCCCGACTGATCCTGTTCAACAAACCCTTTGGTGTCATCTGCCAGTTCTCGGGAGACGGTTCGCGACCGACCCTGAAGCACTACATTCCTGTCCCCGACGTTTACCCGGCCGGGCGACTGGATACCGACAGTGAAGGCTTGCTGCTGCTCACCGATGACGGGGCGCTGCAGCATCGGATCGCGGATCCGGGGCACAAGCTTCCAAAGACCTATCTTGTCCAGGTCGAGGGAGAAACCAATGAGGAGGCACTGAAGCAACTACGCTGCGGGCTTGATCTCGGCGAGTTCTTCACGCGTGCCTGCGACGTCCGCCAGGTGATCGAACCCGAATGGCTGTGGCCGCGGGATCCGCCGGTGCGCTTTCGCAAGACGGTGCCGACCAGCTGGCTGGAGATCGTGCTGCGCGAGGGGAAAAATCGTCAGGTCCGCAGGATGACGGCGAAAGTCGGCCTTCCCACCCTGCGCCTGATCAGGACGGCAATCGGCCCGTGGTCGCTGGACGGATTGCTGCCCGGCCAGTGGCGCAGTGCAGACGTGCCGGTCGAGTGACAAGAGGCCCGGATCGGCCTCCAGGCCCGAGTACTGCTAGAATCGGACGACCGTGTCCGGGGTGTGGTGCATGTTGAAGGTATTTCGTCTGCGCTGGTCGATCATGATTGTTGCAGGATGGTTGCTGCCATCGCTGATTGTCTTGGCGCAGCTGCCTCTCGTGGACTTGTCGGCAGGCATGTACAGGATTCAGGCCGAACTCGCGCACACGCCCCAGAATCGCCAGATCGGCCTGATGCATAGGGAGACCTTGCCGGAGAATCGTGGCATGGTGTTCGTGTTCGCCGAGGCGGCACGCCAGTGCATGTGGATGAGAAACACCCTGATTCCGCTCTCGGTCGCATTCATGGATGGCGAGGGCAGGATTCTGAATATCGAGGACATGATGCCGCAGACGGACGACAGCCACTGTTC
>DAOMNN010000015.1:50526-52583 GCA_035443825.1 Rhodocyclaceae bacterium
GCTGCGCTGGCCGCACCGATCATGCTGGGCGGATTCGTGTTTTCGACCAAGGTGCTTGCACTCAAACCGGAACGCATGGATCCGATCAAGGGGCTGGGGCGCATGTTCTCGGTCCATGGCCTGGCAGAGCTCGTTAAATCGGTACTCAAGGCGCTCATCGTCGGAACGATGGGTGTGTTTGCGGTGTGGTGGGAAAAGGATCACGTGTTTACGCTGATGGCACAGCCGCTGCAGACGGCGGTGCCCGAATTCATCAGCACGCTGCTCTTCGCGGCGGTGCTGATCACGCTCGGTCTTGCCCTCGTTGCGATCATGGATGTGCCGTTCCAGTTGTGGCAGTACCGGCGCAAGTTGCGCATGAGCAAGGATGAGGTCAAGCGCGAGAACAAGGAGCAGGAGGGCGATCCGCACCTCAAGGCGCGCGTGCGCAGTCTGCAGCGCGAGATGGCGCGGCGGCGAATGATGACCGAGGTGCCCAAGGCCGATGTTGTCGTCACCAACCCGACGCACTTCTCGGTTGCCCTCAAGTACGATGCGGAGCGGATGGGGGCGCCGATCGTAGTGGCCAAGGGGCGCGGCGACATTGCTCTGAAGATTCGCGAGCTTGCCACGGAGCACAAGGTGCCGTTGCTCGAGGCGCCGCCTCTGGCTCGCGCCCTGTATGCCCATTGCGAACTGGAACAGCCGGTTCCTGCCGCGCTTTATACCGCGGTGGCGGAGGTCATGGCCTACGTGTATCAACTCAACCAATGGATGAGCAAGGGCGGACAAGAGCCCGCGCTGCCCACGAGAATTCCGGTACCCGATGCACTCGACCCGGGTGCTCCGAAATGAATTGCGCGACATGTGACGAAGAGGCTGTTGAATGCTGGAAGCGCTGAATCTCCGAACCCTGCTGACGCCCACCAACCTGCGACTGCTGGGGGCGCCGATATTCATCATCATGGTTCTTTCCATGATGGTGTTGCCGCTCCCGCCGTTCGCGCTGGACTTGTTTTTCACCTTCAATATTTCGATTGCGGTCATGGTATTGCTGGTTGCCATGTATACGCGCAAGCCGCTGGACTTCTCGGTCTTCCCGACGGTTCTGCTGGTGACGACGCTGTTGCGGCTGGCACTGAACGTCGCCTCGACGCGCATCGTGCTGCTCGAGGGCCACACCGGTCCGGATGCTGCCGGCAAGGTCATCGAGGCTTTCGGTCACTTTCTGGTGGGCGGGAACACCGCGATAGGCCTGGTCGTGTTCGGGATCCTGGTCCTCATCAACTTCGTCGTCATCACAAAGGGTGCAGGCCGTATCGCGGAAGTCAGCGCGCGCTTCACCCTGGATGCGATGCCGGGCAAGCAGATGGCCATCGACGCCGATCTGAACGCGGGCCTGGTCGACGAAGCGGAAGCCAAGCGACGGCGCAAGGAGGTGGGTCAGGAGTCGGACTTCTATGGGGCGATGGATGGTGCGTCGAAGTTCGTCCGGGGCGATGCCGTAGCGGGGATTCTCATCCTGCTGATCAATATCATCGGCGGACTTGTCGTCGGCACGGTGCAGCACAACATGCCGATGGCCCAGGCGGTGGAAACCTACACGCTGCTCACCATTGGCGACGGTCTGGTGGCGCAGATTCCGGCCCTGATCATCTCGGTCGCTGCCGGCCTGGTGGTGTCGCGGGTCGGTGACGAAGGTGATGTCGGCGGTCTGGTGCTCAATCAGGTCTTCTCCAATCCGCAGGTCATGATGCTCACCGGCGGCATCATCGGGGTGCTCGGACTCATCCCCGGAATGCCGAACTTCGTCTTCATTCTTCTTGCAAGCTCACTATTTGCACTGGCCTGGTACAAACGTCGCCAACTCGAGCGGGCGGGCCTCGAGGTCGCGGCCGAGGCTGCGGCTAGCGCGCCGGCACAGCAACCCGCCGAGATGCTCGAGGCGAGCTGGAATGACGTGCAGCCGGTCG
The DNA here is from genome assembly GCA_035443825.1 of Rhodocyclaceae bacterium. Lineage (GTDB taxonomy): Bacteria > Pseudomonadota > Gammaproteobacteria > Burkholderiales > Rhodocyclaceae > DAOMNN01. The sequence goes on from DAOMNN010000015.1 coordinate 52,479, forward strand.
ATGTGCTGGGTCTGGAAGTCGGTTACCGTCTGATTCCGATGGTGGATCGTTCGCAGGACGGCGAGCTGCTCAAGCGCATCCGCGGGCTGCGCAAGAAATTTGCGC
>DAOMNN010000016.1:0-51478 GCA_035443825.1 Rhodocyclaceae bacterium
CGATGGCCGAGTGGTTCGTGGAAGGCCTGCTCGAACGGCTCCTCGATGGCGCCGATCCGGTCGCGCGCAGGATACGCGAGTATGCGATCGTGCACGTCGTGCCGAACATGAACCCCGATGGTTCGGTGCTGGGCAATCTGCGCACGAATGCAGCCGGTCGCAACCTGAATCGCGAATGGAGCGATCCCGATCGGGCTGCGAGTCCGGAGGTCTTTCACGTCCGAACGGCAATGGAATCCAGCGGCTGCGAACTGTTTCTCGATATTCACGGTGACGAGATCCTGCCCTATGTGTTTCTCGCAAGTTCCGACGATGTTCCCGGGGTTCCGGAAACGGTGGCCGAACAGCAGACGGGCTTCATGCAGGCGCTGCTTGCGGCCAGCCCGGATTTCCAGACCGAGCATGGGTACGAGAACGGCCGGTTTCGCGAGGATGTGCTGAAGCTTGCGAGCAAATGGGTCGCACATCGCTTCGGCTGCCTTTCGTTGACGCTGGAAATGCCGTTCAAGGACAACGCGAGGCTGCCGGACGGCAAGACCGGGTGGAACGGGGCACGCAGCAAGCGGCTCGGTGCGGCGATGCTGAATCCGATTCTGCAACACCTCGAGGGCGGCAGGACGTGAAGGTATTGCTTGCAGTCGACGACCCCAGGCCCGAACGTTGGGTCGAGGCTATCGTTCGCCGGCTCGCGGAAGCCGAGGTCTTCATGTGGAATCCGGAGGGCGACAGTGTGGCCGCCGACTACGCGATCGTGTGGCAACCGCCCGAGCGCCTGTTCGAGCGCGAGCGTCACCTCAAGGCGATCTTCAATCTCGGTGCCGGAGTCGATGGGCTGCTCCGTGTGCGGAGCCTGCCGCGCGACGTGCCCGTGATTCGTCTCGAAGATGCGGGCATGTCGGCCCAGATGGCGGAATTCGTCGCCTATCATGTCATCGAATGCAGTCGCGACATGGCGGCGTATCGGGCGCAGCAGAGCGACGGTATGTGGAAGGTCCTTCGTCCGATACGGCGCGAGGAATGGCCGGTGGGCGTTCTCGGCCTCGGGCAGATCGGGTCGCGCGTTGCGCGCACCCTGGCCGGGCTCGACTACTCCACACATGGATGGGCGCGTTCGAAGCATCGCCTCGACGGGGTCGTGACGTACGCCGGTGCCGCCACCTTCGAGACCTTTCTGCGCGAAGTGCGGGTGCTCGTCAATACCTTGCCGCTGACGCCCGAGACCCGCGATATCCTGAATTACGCGACCTTGGGCCGGCTAAGACCGGACGCGGTGCTCATCAACGTGGGACGAGGCGAGCATCTCGTCGAAGACGATCTGTGCCGGCTGATCGCCGAGGGGCGGATACGCAGGGCAGTGCTCGACGTGTTTCGCGAGGAGCCGCTGCCGTCCGGGCATCGATTCTGGCGCATGCCCGAGGTTACGCTCACGCCGCATGTCGCGGCCCGCACATTGCGGGAGGAGACCGTGACCCAGATCGTGGCGAAGATTCGCTTGATCGAGGCCGGGCAGCCGATTTCGGGTGTGATCGACATCCGCCGCGGCTATTGAGCCGGGGGCCACCGGGCGGCCCGCGGGCGACGTTGCAGGAACGAGGGTGTCGGCGTAGAGTGGCGCGTTTTGCTGCACCGCAGGACTGGTTCAGGCGATGACGGACTTTTTCGAGATCCTCGGTTTCTCGTTTTCGGTAACCGGACCGATCTTCGTGATCCTTGCACTCGGCGTATGGCTCATGCGGGTCGGATTAATTACCGATGCGTTCATCGAGGCCGGATCGCGCCTGGTGTTCAATATCGCCCTTCCGGCGCTGCTGTTCATCAGCATCAGCAAGACCCACATCGAGGAAACCGCGAATCTGTCGCTGATCGCGTTCGGGGCGATCGCCACGGTGCTCGCGTTCCTGGTGCTGGAGTGGATGGCGCGGCATCTGGTCCTGCCGGAACAGGACCGCGGCGTGGTAGTGCAGGGCGCGTTCCGCTCGAACATGGGCATCATAGGGCTGGCATATTGCGTCAATGCATATGGCGAGGCGGGCCTGCTCGCTTCGTCGCTTTACCTGGGGCTGGTGACGATTCTCTTCAATGTTCTTGCCCTGATCACCTTGAGCCGTTCCTTGCACAGGCGTCAGGGCATTGGGCGCATGCTCAAGGGCATCGTTACGAATCCGCTCATCATCGGCATTGCACTGGCGCTGCCGGTGTCGTGGCTCGGCATCACTTTGCCGGCGGTGTTGATGCAGTCAGGACAGTACTTCGCCGATCTGACTCTCCCGCTCGCCCTGCTGTGCACCGGTGCCGCGCTGAACTTCCGAAGTCTGCGCCAGGAAATGAGCAATACCCTGCTGGCGGGCACGTGCAAGCTGATCTTCATCCCACTGACCTTTACTGTCGGAGGTTACCTGTTCGGATTTCGCGGTATCGAACTCGGGGTTCTGATGCTCATGTCTTCCGCACCCACGGCGGCCGCAAGCTACGTGATGGTCCGCGCAATGGGGGGGAATGCGACGCTTGCGGCTAATATCATCGCGCTCACGACGCTCGGCTCGTTGTTCACTACGAGCATGGGGATCATGCTGCTGAGAAGTCTGGGCCTGATGTGAGGAGCCCGCATCGGAGTCGTGCTGCGCGGGTGAGTCCCGCCAATGTACCTGTACGTAGTCAGGGGTGTCGCTGATAGGTGCCGATCAGCTCCGCCTTCCCCAGGACATGTTCCTTCATGGCCTCTTCGAGCTGCGCCTTGGTCGGATGGCCGAGGTCGGGAAGGGTCACGTCGAGCGCATACAGCTTGTGAAAATAGCGATGGCGACCGATGGGCGGACACGGGCCCCCGTAACCCGTCCGTTTCCAGTCATTCAGGCCGTGAAGGGTGCCGTTCGGCAACGCGCCTGGCGCAATCCCCTCGGCCAGACCGCTCACATGCGTGGGCAGATTATAGAGGACCCAGTGCACCCAGACCATGCGTGGCGCCGCCGGATCCGGGGCGTCCGGGTCGTCGACGACCAAGGCAATGCTTTGCGTGCCTTCCGGCACATCCATCCATGACAATGCGGGAGAAACGTTCGCGTCGTCGCAGGTGTGGCGCGCGGGAATTTCACCATTGTGCGAGAAGGCAGGAGACGTCAGTTGCATGGGCGTGACTCCCTGGTTTCGGCGTGATCGAGTGCGGGTTCAGCGCGAAACGATGAAGCGCTGGTTGACGATCTCGTGGAGGTCGGGGGGGTTGCGGGCAAATTCGCTGGCAGCCAGTACCTCGCGGTAGTAGGCGTCCATCGCGCGCAGGATGTCCCGCCGACTGACGATCCCGAGCAACTCCTCGTTCTCGACCACCGGCAGGTGGCGATACCCGTGACCGGCGAAGATCGAGGCCAGTGCGAACAGATCCGTCTCCGGTCCGACGCAAACCGGATGTCTGCGCATGATCGTTGCAGCTGTCTGCGACGGGCTTGGAGTGCCGAAGAACAACTCGTTCGCAAGAAAGCCGAGGCAGTCCCGTTCGGAAATGAACCCAACCAGCCGTCGCTTGTCATCGCGCGTCTCGATCACGGGTGCGTTGGATGTTCCGTGCTTGAGGAGCAAAGTGATGATATCGACCAGCGCCATCTCCGGTGTGACGGTGCACACGTGTTCCGTCATGAAGTCTGACGCACGAGGCGCTCGAGTCCGTTCAGTCATTCCCTGATCCCCCATCTGTCGCAAGTCCTTGCACCGATCCTATCAGATGTCGACCGCCGATACAGCACCGGGTCGCGCGCTCGTCCGCCTGGGCGATCCGCTGCGGCGAGAGAGATGTCCGGCCGCGAACGGCTGCCCGGCGGCCCACGCGGGCTGTCAAATCCCGGGGTGGATTGTCCCTGCACGGTGTCTGCGCCGAGTGTGGGCTCCAGGCCGCGCAATGCCCCCGGGGAGTTCGATCTGTTCGAACGCGTAACAAGTGTCGCGGTATCGACCGTCTCGTTCAGCGAGACCGGTGAGATTTGGCCTCGCCATTCTTCAGGGATGGTTTGTTTCCGACGGCATACTCGCGTCTTATCGCGGAGAATCGGATCAGGCGTGCTTCGACGAGCCCGTTGACGGAGTCCGGGGGCAGTTTGCCCTTGGCGTCCAGCTGGCCGGCCGGCATGCCGGTCAGGAGCTCGACCGCGTCGTCGACGTGGCTCACGGCATGCACGTGGAAGCGCCCTTCGGCGGCGGCCTTCACCACTTCGTCGCGCAACATCAGATGCTTGACGTTGGACTGAGGGATGATCACCCCCTGGTCGCCGGTCAAGCCGCGTGCCTTGCACAGATCGAAGAAACCCTCGATCTTCTCGTTCGGCGCGCCGATCGCCTGCACGCACCCATGCTGGTTGACCGAGCCCGTGACTGCGAGGGACTGCTTGATCGGCACGTTTGCGAGCGCAGAGAGGAGCGCACACAACTCTGCCAGTGACGCACTGTCGCCCTCCACGGGCCCGTACGATTGCTCGAAGACCAGGCTGGCCGACAAGGACTGGGGAATCTCCTGGGAATAACGTGAGGCAAGATATGAACTGAGAATCATCACGCCCTTCGAATGAAGCGCACCACCCAGTTCCGCCTTGCGCTCGATGTCGATCACGTCCCCATTGCCGAGGTGCGCCGTGGCGGTGATGCGTACCGGGCGTGCGAACATGAAATCCCCCAGTTCGACCACGGCGAGGCCGTTGATCTGTCCGGCGTGACTCCCGCTGGTGGCGATCAGCACGTTTTCGCGCAGTACGGCGTCACGCACGGAATCCCGGAGACGATCCGCACGGTGTATGCGTGCAGCGAGTGCGTGGTCGACATCGTCACGACTCACGATCGTACGTCCGGCACTCCCTGCGCAGTGATCGGCTTCCTTGATCAGATCCGCGATCTCGCGTGTCCGTGCGGACAGCTTGCTGGCGTCACCCGCCATGCGAGCGCTATGCTCGACCAGACGCGCCACCGCCGCGCGGTCGAGCGGCATGAGCTGCTGTTGGCGCACCAGTGATGCCACCATGCGGGTGAAGAGCAGGGTGTTGTCGGCGGTGCGATCGATCTCGCTTTCGAAGTCCGCCGCAATCTTGAACAGCTCCTCGAACTCCGGATCGTAGGCCTTGAGCAGGTAGTAGTGGAGGCGCTGACCGAACAGCACGACTTTCACCGACAGGGGAATCGGTTCGGGCTCCAGCGGCAGGGCACTCGACCAGCCGAAGGCCTGGGCAAGGGATTCCATGCGAATCTGTTGTGACTTCAGGGCGCGTTTGAGACCCTCCCAGGCGTACGGCTGTATCAGCATCTTGTCGGTATCGACGAGCAGGTAGCCGCCATTGGCGCGATGCAGCGCGCCGGGCCTGATGAGGGTGAAGTTCGTCACCAGCGTGCCCATGTGCGTGATGTGGTCGACCCGACCGACCAGATTCGGATAGGTCGGATTGTCCTCGAACACCAGAGGCGCGGCCTCGTCGGCAGCATGTGCGACGAGCAGATTGACCTGATAGCGGATGGTCGCGATTCCGCCCTCGTCCGGGTTGGTGCTCGGTTCGCCGGACGCGGCCTGCTCGCGCAAGCCTTCCCCCAATTCGACCACGTCGTTAAGCACTGCATCGAAGAACTGCAGAGCCTCAGGCAGCTCCGCATAGCGCTCCTTCAACTCTTCGATCAGGTGTCCGACGGCGAGCGTCATCGTCTCGCGACTGACTTCGCGCAGACGTGTCTGCATTTCGCGGTGCCAGCGCGGTTGCTCGTGAAGAATCCTGCGCAGGCGTTCGCGCAACTCGTCGATGGCACCGTCGATCGCGCTGCGCTCTTCGTCCGCAAGGTTCGAGTACTGCGTTTGATCGAGGGTTTCGCCATCCTTCATGGGCAGAAAACGAAGCCGCGTGGGGTGCGCATGAAGGCTACATTCTGCTTCGCGGCGGCGGCGCCAAGCTCCTGTAGCGTCCGTTCCTCCCGCTCCTTGTACTCTTCCTGGATGTTCTCGATGCGACCGCGATGCTCCTCTCCCTCGAAACCGGCCGAGAGCGCCTGCCCCAGTTCGGACGCGAAGCGCTGCATGTCCGCGCGAAGCTGGGTGCCGAGACCAGGTGGGAGCTTGATCGCGGTCGGCTTGTTGGGCTCCGCAAAATTGTTCACATAGCACCAGTCCACCGCCGCAGGCCGGGTCGCGGCATCGGCTTCGAGCAGGCGGCGGACGATGCCATGTCTGTTGCTTCCCGGCACCCCCAGTACGAAGAGGTTGTAGCCTGAGCCATCGATGCCCATGCCGAAACGCACGGCATCGACCGCACGGGCCTGGCCGAATACGTCATCGCTTTGCGGAATCTGATCGGTGGTGTCGAAGTCGAACAGCGTGGTGTCGCAGGGGGTGAACAATTCACCCGGGTCGAGCGGTCGAAGATCTGCCATGTCGCGGGTCTCTCTCTCCAGCACGAGATCTCGGCCCCGACGGCCGCATATCGTGTGATCGGCGTCCTCGTTTTCGGGGCTTCCAGGTGGCCATTAGACAGGACCGGGCGGCACTTGACGAGGTTTTTCCAGCAAGCTCACGACCTGCTCGTCGGATACCTGCGGAAAGTCGCGATAGAACTGACCTACCGCCTGGAAATAGTAGGGGGCGTCGAGATACACCAGCTCATCGGCATGCGATCTCACGGTTCGCAGGCTGTCCGGGGCCGCGACCGGCACCGCGCAGACAAGGTGCGCTGGTTCTTTCGCGCGTGCGGCGTGGAGGGCGGCGATCATGGTGGCGCCCGTGGCAAGGCCGTCGTCAACGACGATCACGACACGACCCTTCGGATCGATCGGCGGCCTGGATGGTGTGTAAAGTGCACGACGTTGCCGCAGCAGGTCGAGTTGGCGTTCCCTTTCGGCGGCGAGATAGGCAGCATCGGCACCTGCGATGGCCGCATGATCGGCGACGTACATCCAGCCCGTCTCGTCGACCGCGCCCACCGCAAACTCGGGATTCCCCGGCGCACCGAGCTTGCGCACCAGTACTACATCCACCTCTCCGCCGAGTCTGTCGGCAAGGATACGCCCCATCTCGACGGCACCCCGTGGAATGGCCAGGATCAGCGGATTCCTGTGCCGAAAGGCAGACAGGGCGCTTGCGAGTTGCTGTGCCGCATCGCTGCGGGAGTCGAATAATGCCATCGGTATTGCCCCTTGATGCAGATCGGCGGCTCGACGTGCACAAGCTTGCGTGTGAGCCCAGCTGCTCAGACCATGCCGTGTCCCGAAGGGCTGCGGACGTGGTTACCACGGGCGGCAAGTCTGCCCAATGTGGCGCGGCCGTACCCGGCTCGGCATGACCCAAATGGGTTGCGCGCTGGCAGAGGCATCGGACTACCCACGACACGGGACGGCCGTGCGGCGCAGGATGCACGAAGATCGGCCGCCCGGGGGGATCAATCGATCGAGACCGAGATCGACCTAGGCTTCGACTTGCTTGTCTTGGGCAACTGGAGGTTCAGCATGCCATCCTTGAACGTCGCCTTGATCTTGCTCGTATCGACATTGTCCGGCAGGGTGAAGCTGCGGCTGAAGCTGCCGTAGTGGCGCTCGATCCGGTGAAATTTCTTGCCCTTCTCTTCCTTTTCCTGCCTGCGCTCGCCCGTCAAGGTCATGACGCCGTTGTCCACCGAGACATGCACGTCGTCCTTCTTCACCTCGGGCAACTCGGCCTTGATCAGGAACTCCCCGTCGGTTTCGCTGATGTCAACGCGCGGAGACCAATCCTGCGTTGCAAGCGGCTCCTGCGAGCCGGCGCGGGGAAGCCCGGTCGATTTCGCATAACGGTCGAACAGATCCTCCATCTCACGCCATGGATCCCATTTCACGATTGCCATGATTCCACTCCTCGTCGGGGGATGTCGGAAAACGCCTCCCGGCAACCGCCCCTTGTTCAGTCGGCCGGCGGCGACAGGTACCTGCCCATCTCATGCTAGATCAAATGGGGGCGAAGTCCATGAGCAAGCCTGCTCCGATTGCGCTGGATCAAACGTCGTAATCAAGAGTCACCGCATCGGCGCGATGGGCACCTGGGTGGACAGAGGCTCGGGAAGGTCTTGCTTCGGGGTGCAGCGGACTCAGTCAAAGAGGTTGAGTATGCCGTCCAGCCCTGCGTGATCGATGGTGCAGTCGGCAACTTCGCGCAACACGGGCTTCGCGCGGAAGGCGACCCCGAGGCCTGCGGCCCTGAGCATCGGTGCGTCATTGGCACCGTCACCGACGGCGATGACCTTGTCCGGTCCGATTCCCATCGCGTCACGAATCCGGCGCAGATGTGCAGCTTTTGCCGGCCCGTCCACGACCGGGCCGATGACCTTCCCGGTGAGAAGTCCTTCGTGAACCTCCAGTTCGTTGGCATACGCGTGGTCAAAGCCGAGGCGAGCCTTGAGGCGGTCGGTGAAATAGGTGAACCCGCCCGATACGAGGACGGTATGCACGCCTGCAGCCTTCAGACCAGCAATGAGGCGCTCCGCTCCAGGATTGAGCCGCATGCGCTGATCGTAAACCTGCCCCAAGGCCGCCTCCGGCAATCCGGCAAGCACACTGACACGGCGCGTGAGCGATTCGCCGAAATCGATATCGCCGCGCATCGCTGCTTCGGTAATGGCCGCAACCTCGGTCTTGAGGCCCTGCATGCCCGCAATCTCATCGATGCATTCGATGTCGATGAGCGTGGAGTCCATGTCCGTCACGAACAGCCCGAAATCGCCAAGGTGCCGCCCCTCGGGCACCCAGGCCCAATCCAACCCAGCCCCGGCGCATATCGATGCCGCCCTGCCGGAATCGGATGCGCCCACCAGGCGAACAGCGTTCGCATCGATGTGATCGGTGCGCTTCGGCGAGCAGGCTTGCTCCAGCGCTTTCAGGACGTCGTCCTCGATACGCCCGCCCTGCACGACAAGATTCATTCGCTGCGTCTCCCGCGCACTCCTGCCTCGCGCAGCACCTTGTCGGCATTGCGGATCATGTCCAGCGTGGTTTCCCAGTCGACGCAGGCGTCGGTGACCGAACGGCCGTACCGGAGCTGCGACAGGTCCTTGGGGATAGGCTGGTTGCCGGCCTCGATGAAGCTCTCGATCATCATTCCAACGATCGACTGGTTACCCTCGCGGATCTGGTGCATGACGTCCTTCATCACCAGCGGTTGCAGTTCGGGCTTCTTCCATGAATTCGCGTGCGAGCAGTCGACCACGATGTTCTGCGCGATACCGGCCCTTGCAAGAGCCTGCTCGGCGAGTGAGACCGAAACGGTATCGTAGTTGGGACGGCCGGCACCGCCGCGCAGCACCACGTGCCCATAACGGTTGCCACGGGTCCGCAGAATCGCGGTCTCGCCCCTGGGGCTGATGCCAAGGAAGCTGTGCGGATGGGATGCGGACAGGATTGCGTTGATCGCCACGTCCAGATCCCCGTCGGTCGCGTTCTTGAATCCGACCGGTGACGACAGGCCCGACGACATCTCGCGGTGTGTCTGTGATTCCGAGGTCCGTGCACCGATCGCGGTCCAAGAGATCAAATCGCCGTAATACTGGGGGCCGATTGGATCGAGTGCTTCAGTCCCTGCCGGAAGGCCGATCTCGTTTACGCCCATCAGGAAGCGGCGTGCCTTCGCCATGCCCTCGTCGATCCGGAACGAATCGTCCATGTACGGATCGTTGATGAATCCCTTCCAGCCTGTCGACGTCCGTGGTTTCTCGAAGTACACGCGCATCACCAGCAACAGGGTGTCGGAGACCTCATCGGCCAGGGCCTTCAACCTGTGAGCATAGTCAAGTCCCGCTTCGGGATCGTGGATGGAGCATGGTCCGAGCACGACGAAGAGCCGGTTGTCCTTTCGATCGAGGATGTCGCACAGCGCCTTGCGACCATTGAGCACGGTGGCTGCGGCCAGTTCGCTGAGCGGGGCACGGGCCTTGATCTCGATCGGCGACGGCATGTGGTCGACGGCGAGGATATTAAGATTCTCTGTTTGGGCGACGGTCATTTTGTTTTGGCTCCGCAGTGCAGCAATAAGAGGCGAATTGTACCTGAACAAGGGCGTTCGAGCGGATGGGTGACCTGTCCGGGCACGTGTTGTCCGCGGGGTCGAACACACACCCAACAGCCATGCCGGATGCCTGCAATATCGCCCCTCCCGGCGCAGCTGTGCGCGTTCCAGCCTGCTGAACGCTGCGAGTGAAAACGCCGGCTGGCAACACGGCGGCGAACTTTCCGCGTCCGTCGGCATCCGATCATGACTTCAGCAACAGGGCGATGGCGGTGCGGCATCTGGCTGGCCGGAACACCAAACGCGCACGGGGGAAGTTCCAAAGATGACAGCAGGCACACGCCATCCGCTCCGATGGGCGCTGAGAACCCTGGCGGCAATGGTGGCGATCTTCTTCCTGCCGCTGGCAATCGCGGTGACGGCGCATTACACGGAAGGCTCGCGGGAGACGGACTGGCGAACCGCCAGGCGTGACAGTACCGGCATCGCGCCGCTGCCCGATTCGGCTCGCGAGGCAGTGATACACGTCTATGCCGCACGTGCCTTCCGCTGGCGTGGCGCATTCGGCGTGCACACGTGGGTGGCCGCCAAACCCCAGGGCGCCGCGCAGTACACCCGCTTCGAAGTCATGGGTTTCAATGTCGCCCGGGGAGGCAAGGCGGTGAGGGTTCAGCAGGGTGTGCCGGACGGGTACTGGTATGGCAATGCGCCGGTCCTGATCAGGGAGCTGCGCGGCGGTGATGAGATCGATCGGCTGATCGAGCGCCTCCACGAAGCGGCCAGCCTTTACCCGTACAACGACGAGTACCGGATCTGGCCAGGTCCCAACAGCAACACCTTCATTGCCTACCTTGGACGCGCGGTGCCCGAACTCAGCCTGGATCTGCCCCCCACTGCGATCGGCAAGGACTACCTGCCCGGCGGTGCGATGCTCGCGCGCGCGCCCAGTGGATCGGGAGTGCAGCTGTCTCTGAACGGCATGTTCGGTCTGATTCTCGCGCCACAGGAAGGTTTCGAACTCAATCTGCTTGGCCTCAGTGCAGGCATCGACCTCAACCCGCCGGCGTTGAAGCTGCCGGGGGTAGGGCGGGTAGGCTTTTCCGACTAGGGCGTGCTCTGATTCGCCGTGGCGACCTGCCGGCGCAAACGAGGACACTCCCCAGGGCGCGGTGCGGGCACGCCGCTGGCAACGCGGGGTTCGCGCCGCCGCCCTCTACAGCGCCGGCGATGCGCCGATCGCGGCGAGCCCGGCACGCGCCACCTGAGCATCTTCACCCGGTTTGACGCCCGATACGCCCACCGCTCCGACCAGTTCCCCATCTACGACGATCATCTCGCCGCCCTCGATGGTTGAAACCGGCAGTTTGAGCGCAGCGAAACGTCCGTTATTGACCATGTCCTCGAGCGCCTTGCTCGGCTTTCGCGTCATCACGCAGGCACGGGCCTTGTCGGGGGCCACCTGCGTGCTCATCAGCGGGGCATTGTCCAGACGCTGCAACCAGATCGGGTGGGCGCCGGCATCGCAGATCGCGATGGTGACGGCCCAGCCATTGCGCGTGGCCTCGGCTTCGGCCGCAGACGCAATCCGTTTTGCGTCGTCGAGGGTGAGCATGCGGCAGGTCTTCATCTGTGTTTTCCTCTGTTGGATGGGGCTGAATCGCTGCACTACACGATCGCGATCGCCCGGAAGTCATTGACATTGGTGAGGGTGGGGCCGGTAACGACGGCATCTCCCAGGGCGCCGAAGAAACCGTGGCCGTCGTTGTTGCCGAGCGCGTCCTGCGGGCGGGCTCCCTGTGCCCAGGCACGCGCCAGGGTATCGGGTGCGAGGATTGCCCCCGCGATTTCCTCCTGGCCGTCAACACCATCGGTATCGCCCGCAAGCGCGTAGGTGTCGGGCTGTCCATCGAGGGCGATTGCGAGCGACAGCAGAAATTCCACGTTGCGTCCGCCGCGCCCACTGCCGCGCACGGTGACCGTCGTTTCACCGCCCGAAAGCAGCACGCAGGGTCGCGGCACGGGCTGACCGTGCAGCGCAATCTGGCGTGCGATTCCCGCCATCACCTTGCCCACCTCTCGTGCCTCGCCTTCGAGGCTGTCGCCAAGAATGACCGGCGTCAGTCCGGCCTCGCGAGCGACCGCAGCGGCTGCTTCGAGAGCCAGTTGCGGGGTGGCGACGAGGTGCGTCTGCACGCGTAACAGGCGAGCGTCGTCGGGCTTGATCGACTCGCCCGCACCCGATTCGAGCAGCGCCCGGGCCGCATCGGGCAGGTCGATCGCGTAGCGCTGGAGGATCTCGAGGGCGTCGGCGCAATGCGTCGGATCCCCCACGGTAGGCCCGGAGGCGATATCCATTGGGTTGTCCCCGGGGACATCCGAGATGAGCAGGTTCACCACCCGGGCCGGATGACATGCTGCCGCGAGCCGCCCCCCCTTGATTGCAGAGAGGTGGCGACGTACGCAGTTCATCTCGCTGATCGTCGCCCCCGAGCGTAACAGCGCCTTGTTGATGCCCTGCTTGTCTTCCAGCGAGATCCCCTTCGCCGGCAGCGCGAGCAGCGCGGAGCCGCCACCCGAGATCAGGCAGATCACGAGGTCGTCGGCGGACAATCCCCGCACACTCTCGAGGATCCGTCTCGCCGCAGCCAGGCCGGCTGCATCCGGGACCGGATGCGCGGCTTCGACAATCTCGATCCGCTTGCAGGGCACGTCATAACCGTAGCGGGTGACGACCAGGCCCGAGAGAACACCCGGCCAGTGTTCCTCGAGCGTACGCGCCATTGCCGCAGAGGCCTTGCCGGCGCCGATGACGAGCGTCCGTCCGTGCGGCGGTGGCTCGGGCAGAAAACGCGGAATGCAGTTCTCCGCCTGGGCTGCCCGTATGGCCGCATCGAACATCCGCCGCAGCAACGCACGCGGATCGACGCTCATGCTCTGGTCCACGGATGAAGGGGGGCTCCGGTCCTGTTGGCGCGGCCCAACGATTCGATGTGGACGGGTCGCGTCATTGACCGATCTCGAAGTTCGCCATCTTCTCGAGCGCCTTCACCATGGCGGAGTGATCCCAGGTCTCCCCGCCGTGTGCGACGCAGGCGTTGAAGAGTTCCTGGGCTGTCGCCGTGTTCGGCAGCGATACGCCGAGCTGTCGTGCGGCGGACAAGGCAAGGCTAAGATCCTTCTGATGCAGCCCGATGCGGAAGCCCGGTTGAAACGTGCGCTTCACCATGCGCTCGCCATGAACCTCGAGGATGCGCGAGGAGGCGAAACCGCCCATCAGTGCCTCGCGCACGCGGGCAGGGTCGGCACCGGCCTTGGCCGCGAACACGAGGGCTTCACCGACTGCCTCGATGGTCAGTGCGACGATGATCTGATTGGCCACCTTGCAAGTCTGTCCGTCGCCATTCTTCCCGACGAGCGTGATGTTCTTGCCCATCAACTGGAGGATCGGAAGCGCTTTATCGAAGGTGGCAGCATTTCCGCCAACCATGATCGTAAGCGTTCCGGCCTTGGCGCCAACCTCGCCTCCGGAGACCGGTGCGTCGAGATATTCGCAGTCGAGGCCGTTTATGCGGCGCGCGAACTCCTTGGTGGCGACCGGACTGATCGAACTCATGTCGATCACGGTCTTGCCCGGCGAAAGACCGGCGGCGACGCCGTTGTCGGCGAACAGCACTTTCTCGACGTCGGGCGTATCCGGCACCATGATGATTATGACCTCGGACTGGTTCGCTACCTCGCGGGGGTCGGCACATGGGATGGCGCCGGCATCGACGAGTTGTGTCGGAACCTTGCTGCGCGTATGCACATGAAGCGTGTGCCCGCCGTCGATCAGGTGTCTTGCCATGGGCATGCCCATGATTCCGAGCCCGATGAATCCAATGCTGGCCATTCTTTTCTCCTTTTCGATTGGGGGGTCGTCGTTTCGGGTTATGACATTGCATCGGGGAACGTTCGAGCCCGACAGTGCTGAGGCATCCTATGCGGTCCGCCCGATCTCGCTGCGCCACGCCAGGCCGTCGCGCGTCGATGCGCGCGGTCTGTACTCGCAACCGATCCAGCCGGCATAGCCCGACCGGTCGATGAAATCGAAGAGGAAGCCATAGTTGATCTCGCCGGTGCCCGGTTCGTGGCGCCCCGGGTTGTCCGCGATCTGCATGTGCGCGATGCGCGGCAGATGTGTGGCGATGGTGTTGGCCAGTTCTCCCTCCATGCGCTGCGCATGGTAGATGTCGTACTGGATGAACAGGTTGTCCGATCCGACTTCGTCGAGGATGGTGGCCGCTTGCGCAGTCCGGCTCAGGTAGAAGCGGGGAATGTCGAACGTGTTGATCGGCTCGATCAGCAACCTGATGCGCGACTCGCGCAGCTTGTTCGCGGCGAAGCGCAAGTTCGAAACGAAGGTTTCATGAAGCTTCTCCGGGGCGATGCCGGCCGGCGCGATCCCTGCGAGGCAGTTGAGCTGGCGGCAACCCAGCGCGGTCGCATACTCGATCCCGCGTTCCACACCATCCTGGAACTCGCCGACGCGATCGGGATGGCAAGCGATCCCGCGCTCGCCGGCGGCCCAGTCGCCGGCAGGCAGATTGTGCAGCACCTGGACCACGCTGGTGCTGGCGAGGCACTCCGCGAGGCGATCGGCCGGCCATTCGTAGGGGAACAGGTATTCCACGCCCTCGAAACCGGCATCGGCCGCAGCCTGGAATCGGTCGAGGAACTCCAACTCGTTGAACAGCATGGTGAGGTTGGCGGCGAATTTCGGCATCGGTGCTTGTCTCCAGTCACGCTGATCGATGTATCGACCAGAGTGTCGCACGCATGTGCGTCGATGATTTCGGTCAAAGGTTCAAGGATAGGACGGTGACGCAAGGAAGGGAATTGCAGCACAATGCAGTTCAATCGATATCAGGAGTATCGAATGGATCGCTATGTCGAGATTCGCAGCTTCGTTCTGGTCGCCGAAAAAGGCAGTTTTGCTGCCGCCTCTGTTGTCGAAGGCGTTACGCCCGTGGTCATGGGGCGGCGGCTCGACGCACTTGAAAGTCGTCTCGGAGTGAAGCTGATGCATCGTTCGACGCGGGGCTTGTCGCTGACCGATCTGGGCGAGCAGTTCGTCGATCATGCGCGCGGGTTGCTTAGGGAATTCGACCGCGTCGAGGCCAGCATCACTGCGGGGCGCAATACCGTCCGCGGGCACCTCGTGGTATCCGCACCTGCAGCCTTCGGCCGTCGTCACGTGGCGCCCCACGCGCTGAGCTTCCGCGAGCGTTTTCCCGATCTCAAGCTGTCCTTCAATCTTACCGACAGCCTGGTCGACCTTGTGCGCGAAGGTTACGACATGGCGATCCGGATCGGAGAGGTGACCGATCCCAACTATGTCGCGGTCAAGCTTTATCCGAACCGCCGGGTCGTATGTGCCACCCCGGAGTATTTCAGACGTCACGGGGAACCGCACACCCTCGAGGATCTGACCACGCACAACTGTCTCGCCTTCAACCTGCAGGGCGGGCAGTTGCGCGGATGGACATTCGTGCGCGACGGCAACCCGGTCGCGGTCAAGGTATCGGGTGATCTGGACTGTAACGATGGCGAGTTGCTCTTCGGGTGGGTCAAACAGGGCCTGGGCATCGGCTGGCGTTCGACCTGGGAGATCCAGCCCGAACTCAGGCGCGGCGAACTGGTGACCGTTCTCGATGAGTATGCGGTGTCCGCCTATGACATTCAGGCTGTCTATCCTCAACAGCGCTATTTGCCCGCGAAAGTCCGTTTCTTCATCGATTACCTGCGCGACATCTACAATACCCCGGGCTACTGGGACGGCGAACGCCAGCGCGACTGAACGTCGCTGTTGTTGCGCGGGACATTGCAGGGATACTCTAGACGACCGGGAGGCGGCATGGAAACGAAGAGGATTGCAGTCGTTCAGGGGCACCCCGATGCCGATCCCGCCCGTTTCTGCAGAGCGCTCGGCGCGGCGTATGCCGAGGCCGCCGTTGCCGCCGGGCATACCGTGGATGTGATCGATGTCGCTGCGCTCGATTTTCCGGTGCTCAGAAGCAGTGACGCGTTCGAACATGATCCTCTGCCCGCCACCCTAGACGCTGCGCAGGATACGATCGGGCGCGCCGACCATCTTGTCTTCATCTATCCCCTATGGCTGGGCAGCATGCCGGCACTGCTCAAGGCCTTCCTCGAGCAGGTCATGCGGCCGGGGTTTGCGATTGGCAGTGCCGATGCGGGGCAACGCAGCGGCGGACTGCTCAAGGGCAAGAGCGCACGCATCGTTGTGACCATGGGCATGCCGGCCCTGATCTATCGCTGGTATTTCGGTGCGCACAGCCTCAAGAGCCTCGAGCGCAACATTCTTCGCTTTGCCGGCATCGGTCCCATCCGTGAAAGCCTGATCGGCATGGTCGGGGCGAAGAGCGACACCTCTCGGCGCCGCTGGATCGAGCGAATGCGAACGTACGGGGAAAAGGGGGTCTGACCCCGGGTCGGATGCGCTTGCCGCGAGCCCGCATCAGCGAATGTTCTCGGACGTGTAGAGAATGGCCTGGTCGGCGACGAAGTTGACCGTGATGTGGCGTTTGTCGTCTCCCCAGATGCAGCTTCGTACGGTGAGGACGTCACTGCACTTGCTCGGAGCGCCAAGAATGCGCTCGACCTCGGAGTAGGTCATGCCGGTCTTGAGCTTGTTGTAATTGTCCACCGTGACCTTGCTGCAGGCGGCCATGGCAAGTGCCAGAAGGACGATGGTGATGACACGAACGACGGATCTCATGGTGGTGGCCTCGGGTGATGGCTGTCAGGCGGGTTCTCGGTCCGGAACGGGGATCCGTTCGTCATCGCCCGGAGCGGGCGCAAAGCGATCGAGCGCCAAAGCCTCTTTGGGATCCTCGATCCTGTCCCGGCGGCTCGATGCGAAATTCCAACACATGTGGCGAGGTCCGTCCAGTGGCGTGCCCGCGATGAGCACGGCGCGGAGGGTTTTGAGGAATCAGCGACTCCCGTCGGGTGTCAGTTCGGAAAGGACACGTTCGCATACCCGCAAATCCCCTGCGCTGAAAAGCACCAGTCGGACGAGCTTGATCGGTGAAGGGGTGGCCAACCCTTCGAACACCGTCTTGAACGCGACCCGGGCCGCATCCTCCAGCGGGTAGCCGAACACCCCGGTCGAGACTGCGGGGAAGGCAACCGAACGGATCCCGTGCTGCCGGCACAGTGCGAGTGCATTACGGTAGCAGTCCGACAACAGTCCGGCAGCGGGCTCATCCCGCCCGAAGACCGGTCCGAGGCAATGGATTACGTAGCGATTCGGCAGGTCATGCGCGCCGGTGATCACGGCCTGCCCCGGACGAATCGGTGCGAGCGGTCGGCACTCACGGTCAAGTCCGGGGCCGGCTGCGCGGTGGATCGCACCGGCCACGCCGCCGCCCGGACGCAACTGCGCGTTGGCTGCATTGACGATGACGTCGATGTCGGGCTGGTCCGCGATATCGCCCTGCCGACACTCGACCGTCGCGTCGTTGAGCCGTATGGCACCCATGTCCTGTTTCCTCCGTGTAGACTTGGCGCGACCGCCTCGACCAATGAGAACATGCTCTGGTCGAATTGCGTCGACGTCTTTTCTCCCGACGTTGCGGGCTGTTGGATGGCGTGGACGTCCTTGCGTTCCCGCCGCGCAGGTCAGCCGGCCTCCATGAGGGCGGAAATACTGGAGGAGAATCGAAATGAAGTTGGATCTAGGCGAGGTTTGTCGTCGCCTCGACGCGGAGCTTGCACGCATCGAAGACGATATCGCGCAGGCGACCGTATCTGCCGGAACGGTCACGCTCGATCAGTCGAGCGTCGGCCGCCTGTCGCGGATGGATGCCATGCAGCAGCAGGCCATGGCCCAGGGCATGCGCGCCCGCCTCGAAACTCGCAAGCGCGGGCTACAAGCCGCGCTGACCCGTGTTGATGCAGGGACTTACGGGTGTTGTTGCGCCTGTGGAACCGAGCTTGAAACCGAGCGACTGCAAAGTGACCCTGCTGCGGTTTTCTGTGCCGATTGCATGGCTCAAAGGGAAGCGGCCGCGGTTGAGCGCAATGGCTGACGATCGAGCCCGATCATGCCGTCTCGGTGCCAGCACATGCGTCGGGGCGTCACAGCGGTGACGCGGTCATGTGCGATGGGCACGGATCTCCATGAACTCCGCCTGGATATGGTCCTCGAGAATGCGCTTGCGAGTGGTGCCGAATCGGTGCTGGACCTCGGCTGCGGGCACGGTGAGTTGCTGGTCCGCCTTGCATGCGAGCGGCAATTCACCCGGATCGTCGGCATCGATATCTCGACGCAGGCGCTTGCCGCAGCAAGGGTGCTGCTTGCGCTCGACCCGTCGCAGGCCGTGGGCCGGATCGAACTGTTGCATGCCTCGTTTACCGAACCCGATGATCGGTTGACCGGGTTCGACCTTGCGCTGATGGTCGAGACCATCGAGCACGTCGATCCGGGCCGGCTGTCTCTGGTCGAACGTGCCGTGTTTGCCGCCTTTCGACCGTCGGTGGTGATCGTCACCACACCCAACCAGGAATACAACGTCCTGCACGGCTTGACCCCCGGCGTGTTTCGGCATCCGGACCATCGCTTCGAATGGAACCGTGTCAGATTCCGGCGATGGTCGGATGGTGTCGCGCAACGGAACGGATATGCGGTCCGGTTCTCCGATATCGGCGATCATGATCCCGCCCTGGGGGCGTCGACCCAGATGGCCCGGTTTCAGAGAATCGTCGTCTGAGCGCCCGCGGGCCCCGACACGATTTACGGTGAAGGGGCCCGGCGCATTCCAGCTTGCTGCCGAAGTAATTTCTCGAAGCGAGGTGCGCGATCATGCCGCCGATGCGAGCGAACGCAAACTCTTCGCAGCGTCGAGCGCATCATGGCCCTTTGCACTCGCACGCTCGGCCAGCAGCGCTGCGGCAAGACCATCCTGCCCGGCGCGGTTGGCAGCCTCGATCAAGGTAAGATCGAGCAGATCGCGTTGCGCGTGACTGCCTCCGAAGCGGTGGGCGAAGTTCCGGACGGGGCGCAACAGGCGCACCGTCTCGGCGTAGTCGCCGTCGCCGAAAGCCTTGATCGCCCGCGTTGCGGCGTGCCCCACCTCACGGGTGAAACTCGCGTTATCGCCGGGGCCATCCATCGCCTCCCGCTGGGCATCCAGCACGCTGTCGGCGGCGGCGCCACGACCGGCGCCCACGAAGGCCATCATCGCGTGCATGTCATTGAAGGCATAGTTGCCGGCAGCAGCAATGGGCGTCCAGTTGTCGGCCACGGCATCCCAGCGCTTGCCGAGCGCAGCGCCACGAAGGTGGAGCCGCCACAGCAGCGCCGAGGCATCGACCATGTCCAGCACCACGTTCGAGGTCGTGCCGTAGATGGGACCATCGAACAGGGCGAGCACCTCGTCGTCTTCGTCCAGACCGAGATGGAACAGCGCCAGATGCCACCAGTTGTGCACGGCGAAGAAGTTGTCGCGCGACCATGCATCGCGGTTCGCTCGCATCCATGCGATGCCGTCCCGGCGCCGGTTCTGCATCTCCATCACATGTGCCACCGCGTGCTGACCCCACGCGTCGCGAGGCTCGAGTTCGACGCTCTGTCGGCCGCAGGATTCGGCGCGCCTGTAGTCGCCCATCTCTTCCAGTCCGAAGGCGTGCATGCCGAGCATCGCGTGATAGCCGGGCATGTCCTTGCCCCAGGCAGGCAGCGCGCGTGCAATCCGGTCGCGAAGCATGCGCGAATCACCGGTGAAGAAATCGATCTGATGTCCGACCTGAAGTGCGAGGGCGTCGCGAGGATAAGCCACGCTAAGATCCTCGAGCATTCGACCGCCGTCGCGCCAGCGGCCTTCGACCAGCGCACCGACCGCGTCCACGTGACGGCGCTCCCGCTCGTTCGCGTCCAGCGCCTGGGCGGCACGATGCGCCTCGCGTCCGACCGGAAGGGCTTCCGGCTCGGTTCCGAGCAGGTGCAGATACGCCTTCATGACATGCCCCATCACCAGTTCCGGACTCACGGAAAGTGCGCCGTCCACCGTGGCCACAGGATCGTCGATGAAGCAGCGCAGTTCGTGCTGGGCCTTCTCCAGCGCCTCGAGGCTGCTGGCGTTCGCACCAGTCGTTTCATAACCCATGGAATCCTTCATCGCCTTTCTCCATTTCATGACCGATAATTACGGCAGGGCCGGATGCCCCGTGCACTCCGGTTCCTTGCTTCGATGATGCGAGGCCACTGTAACGCGACGTACCGGCCAGGCGAATGACTGTGCCGCCGGAATGACTGACCGATCCGCCGAGACGTTTATCTTCGCAGCACATGGATGCACTTTCCGATCTCTTACGCGTCATCAGACTTTCCGGCGGCGTCTTTCTCGATGCGGAGTTTTCCGCCCCATGGTGCATTGCCGCCAGGGTCGGCCCCGAGGATTGCCGTGCGGCCATGGTCGAGCCTGCGCATCTGATCGCGTTTCATTTCGTGGTTGCCGGTGAGGCCCTGTTGCAGGTCGCGGGTGAGGCTCCGGTGCCACTGCATGGCGGCATGATCGTGCTCTTGCCGCACAACGATGCCCATACGCTGGGTAGTGAGCCCGGACTCCAGCCAATGATCGCCGACGATCTGGTGAGTCCCGATCCGGACGGGGGACTTGCGCGCATCGTATTCGGCGGTGGAGGTGATGCCACCCATATCGTCTGCGGCTTCATCGGAACCGATGTTCGCCATCACCCCTTGATCGACGCGCTGCCGCGCACCCTGGTGCTCGATCTCAACGGCAAGCCTGCGTGCGAATGGATCCGGAGTTCGTTTCGCTATGCCGCCGGCGAGCATGCCGCCATACGTGCGGGGTCGGCGATCATGCTCGCCCGGCTCTCCGAACTGCTCTTCGTCGAGACGGTGCGCTGCTATGTCGATACGCTGCCGGACGATCGCCGGGGCTGGCTTGCCGGGCTTCGTGATCCGGTGGTAGGACGGGCGGTCGCCCTGATGCATACGCAGTTGTCTCGCGCATGGACGAGCGAGCAACTCGCGGCCGAGGTATTCCTGTCCCGTTCGGCTTTCGCGGACCGCTTCGTTGCGTTGATGGGGGTGCCGCCGATGAAATATCTCGCTGGCTGGCGCATGCAGGTGGCGGCTCAACGCTTGCGCGAGTGCCATCGCTCGGTCGCGCAGATCGCGGCCGAAGTGGGCTATGAATCGGAGGTGGCTTTCACGCGCGCATTCAAGCGTGCATTCGGTGTCTCGCCATCGAACTGGCGCAAATACCCGAATGCTCAGGCAGCGCCCACGCAACCTGCCGGTGATGCCTACGCATGAGCAGTGGGCCGGGCACTGATGGCCGCATGGCTACCCCGCACGTCGTCAATCGGGATCGGGCGGGCCGACCCAGAAGAGCGGATTGTGCGCAATTTCCCACAGGTAGCCGTCCGGGTCGGCGAAGTAGCCCGAGTAGCCCCCCCAGAACACCTTCCGTGCCGGTCTGACCAGCATGGCGCCGGCACTGACAGCCTGCGCCATGACTCGGTCGACCTCCTCTTCGGTCGCGACGTTGTGCGCCAGACTGAACCCGGGAAATCCGCTTCCGTTCGGCGTTACTCCGGCGTCCTCGGCCAGCGCCTGTCGCGCATACAAGCCGAGCCAGCACCCATCGAGCGTGAAGAATGCGACTTCTGGGGGCGACTCCATGCGAGGCAGGCCAAGGCCGTTCTCGTAGAAGTCGATCGACCGTGACAGATTGTCGACGCCAAGCGTGATCATGCTGATTCTTGGTTTCATCGCCGTATTCTCCTGCTCCCGAGCCGGGCCAGGGAAGGATTGCTCACCGGCGCGAGCACATCGCAGCGGCATCAATCGGACGCACGCAGACGTGCCAGCACCTCCAGACCATCAGCCTTGCGCCTGACGATCAGCATCTCGCCTGATGCCGGCACGACGCCGGTCAGCGCCGTGATGTTGACCTGATGCGTGACCAGAACGACCGGTCGGCTCAGATCCGCTGCGGCAATCCATGCCCGCATCGCCTCGACGTATTCGCCTTCCCGCTCCCTCGCACCGAAGAACGAGTTCAACGCCGGCAATTCCGTGACCGGCCCGACATCGAGAATTCGAGCCGTTTCCAGGCTGCGGCACCACTGGCTGCTGTAGACCGGTACCTTCACGAGTCCGGCTGCGCGCAAACGTGCCCCGATTCGCGCCGCCTGGTTTCGACCCGCGGACGACAGGTTTCGTTGCGTGGCGCAGTCGCCAAGTCGGAAATGTGCCGGGTCGCCCGTTCCCGGCGCGACGGCGTGGCGCAGCACTACGATCCGATCAGGTGCGGCGAGAAGCCTGGCGAGATCGGATTCCTCGGCCCATGCCGCCAGTGGCGAAAGCGGGGTCCACAGCCAGACGATGCAACTCATGAGCGATTTCAAGCGGGATCTCGGCATCCGCTCCGACGCCCAGCAGCCGGCCCGTGCACGGCCAGTTTCGCCCCGTTCGGCGCCTCGCGAACGATGCTGCCCGAACGGCGCGGTCGCCCGATCATCCTGTGCCCGAAAACACCCGACTGCAGTTGCGTCCCGCATCCTTGGCCTCGTAGAGTGCCTCGTCCGCTCGCTGAATGACACGGTCGAGTGTGTCGTCGTCCGGCAGCATCCCGGCGACACCGACGCTGATGGTCACGCGCAGGTTTTCGTCCCCATCAATATCGCGACAAGCGGCGACATTTTCCCGGATATGCTCCGCCGCCAGGAGCGCTTCGGCAGCCGTTGCACGTGGAAGGGCGGCGATGAACTCCTCACCGCCGTAGCGAGCGAGAACGTCCGCGCCACGCAGGTGATCGCGAGCGATTCGAGCGACGCATGCGAGCATCCGGTCGCCGACCTGATGGCCGTGTATGTCATTGACCTGCTTGAAGTGATCGAGATCGAACATGAGTATCGAGAGCGGCGTCTGATAGCGTCGTGCCACGGCGAAAAGCTGATTGCTCAGTTCGAAGAAATGGCGCCGGTTGTGCAATCCCGTCAACTCGTCCGTTCGCGCCATGAGCTGCTCGCGTTCCAGCGCATGTTGGAGTTCCCGGTTCACCGCGTCGATCGCTGCATTGGCGCGGAGCAGTTCGTCCTCGACCTGCTTGCGCGCTGTGATGTCCTGGTTGACGATGATCGCGCCGTTGGCGCGGCCGTCGTCGTCACGCAGAGGAATCGCCGAGTTGAGGATGATCTTGCCGCTGCCATCGAAACACTCGATGCGAATCTCCTCGCCGATCGACGTCTCGCCCTTTATTATCGCCCGCGCGGCAGCCCACTCGTCCGCGGAAATTGGCTCGTCGGTGTCCAGCCACCATCCCTTGTACTCTCCGAAACGCTCGGGACCGACATAGAGCCCCCCCGCCCAGATCTTGCGGGCCTCGGAGTTGCCGTGCACGATCTGACCGTCTCGATCCATGATCCATACGCCGACGGGTAGCGCTTCAAGGACGTTGCGCAGGGTTTTCTCGATCGCGAGACGCTTGTTCTCCGCCTCTTTCTGTACGGTGATGTTTTCATGCTGCGCGACCAGAAACGTCCGGCCCTCATGAATCACGCGTGTGAACCGGGAAATGAACCAGCGCTGTTCGGTGGCCGAATGGCACGGATATTCCATGGACAGGCTTTCGTGCTTGCCCTGCATCACCTCGTGAATGTCCTGAAGCACTTTCGCTGCGAGCGGATCGCCTCCACGTCGGAACGAATTCTCGCAAACGGCCAGATAGTCTTGACCGAGGTAGGCGTCGCTGTCGCCGCCGTTGTCGCGCGCGAATCGCTTCCATTCCCGATTTACCGCGACGATCCTGCCGTCCGTATCGAATACTGCAATCTGGGCGGGAAGTGCGTCGAGAATGTCGTTCGCGAAAGCGGGGGTCATCTAATCACTCCGGGTGCTGCCGATCGTAGGGGGAAGGTCGTTCCGGATGAAATGCCCGGTCCGGGTCGAATCCCCGCGATACGGCACCGGATTCGCCCGAATGATCATGCGCGACTCGCGAACACTTTTCCGCAGGGGTCCGGCTTCTATCCTTGGGTACTCGACGTCATCTGGACACAATACTCCTGCAGGCGCTCGGGAAGGTCCTGCGGGCACATGCCGCACTGCCGGTTGCCGGGCAGCGCATGGTCGATGAACTTCGGGTAGGGCAGGTCGAGGTCGTCCATCAGTTTCACAAACTCGTCCAGGGACCGCTCTCCGCCGAGACGCGGATTGCGCGTCTTCTCCTGCGCGATGGTCGATACACGGCGATCGTTGTAGTCGTGGGCCGGATACACCAGGCAATCGTCAGGCAGCTTGAACAGTTTGTCGTGAACGCTGCGGTAGAGCGTGGCGGCGTCGCCGTTCTGGAAGTCGGTCCGGCCACAGCCGTCAATCAGGAGCGCATCCCCAGTGAAGACCCGGTCACCGAACACGTAGGCAAGGTGGTCATCGGTATGGCCCGGCGTGAACAGGGGGTTGAGAGTGACGCTACCCACCTGAAAGGGCTTGCCTTCCTCGATTCCAAGGTCGGCACATGACAAGCCAGCGGCGGCCGGGTAGGCGATCCTGCTGCCTGTCTCCTTTTTCAGGAGCGTTGCCGACGTGATGTGATCCGCATGGACGTGGGTCTCCACCGTCCATGCAAGTCTCAAGCCGAGTCCGCTGATCACGGTCAGGTCCCTTTCCCATGTTGGATAGACCGGATCGATGAGAACCGCGGATCCGGTTTCATCGCATCCCAGAAGATAAGTGAATGTGCTCGACAGGGGCTCGAAGAGCTGGCGAAAGATCGTCATGTACGTCCTCCATTTTCTGCTTGTCCTGACTGCGACTCGTCAGCGCGACGCGGGTTCATTCGCCACCCTCGCTCGTCTGGGGTGGCGACGATCGCCTGATGCGCACCGACCGTAGCACAGGCCTGACTCACGTCGATTCGGTGGTCTTCTCGATTCACGTACCGGCAGCCTTGCCGCCGATCACCAGCGCGATGCCGCCAAGGATCGCAATCGATGCCACCATCAGGCGCAGGGTGATCGGCTCGCCGAGCAGCATTACACCGCCGAATGCGGCAATGACCGGGACGCTCAGTTGCACGGTAGCGGCGGTGGCCGCCCGCAGGGCGGGCAGGGCCGAGTACCAGATGGCGTAACCGATTGCCGACGCCAAGGCACCTGACGCGACCGCATACATGAGTCCCTCGCCGTCCAGCCTCGCATCGCCGATCAGGAACAGGCTCAGCAGCGCAGTGATCGGCACGGTACGCAGGAAGTTCCCGGCCGTCACCCGGGTCGGATCGCCCATGCCCCTGCCGCGTAGGGAATACACTCCCCACGCGACGCCTGCTGCAAGCATCAGCGCCGCACCGTGCAACGGAGGTGCGGAAAGGCCCGGCAGCAGCAGGCCGACCAGCCCCGCCGCGGCGACGACGAAACCGGCGAGTTGCGCGCCTCTCAGGCGTTCGCCCTTGCACAGACCGTGCCCGATCATCGTGACCTGTACCGCCCCGAAAAGCAGCAATGCCCCGGTGGCTGCGCTCAGGCTCAGATAGGCGAATGAAAAGGCCGCCGCATATGCGAACAAGGCAATGGCGGACGGCCAGGTGCCGGTGCCGACCGCCGTGCCGCCACGCAAGCGCACGATCAGCCACAGCATCAGCGCGCCCGATACGAGACGGACCGAGGTGAAGCTCGCTGCATCGATGCCCGTGTCGCGCAGCGCGATCCGGCACAACAGGGAGTTCAAGGCGAACGCGATCATCGCGAGGGATGTCAGGAGCAGGGTCCGTACCGAGGGCATGTGGTCTTCTCCACTGTGTCCGTGCTATGCGTTGTTCCGCCAGTGATCGCTGCCGGTGCCGGATACGGCGGCCGGTCCGATACGGCGTGCCGCTTGTGCTCGTGGGCTCAGTTGAACAGGGCGCGCATGCGATCGATCAGCCGCTTCATCCGCGGGCGCTCTTTCGCGCGCCCTTGCTCCCGGTCACTGGCCTTGTTGGCGTGCGGGAAGGGCGCTTCCGGGGTTTGCGCGCCCAGGAAGGGACACAAGCGCTCCCAACCATCGCCATTGGCGAGATCCATTACCAGCAGATCATCGGGTCGGTCCCGGAAGTATTCGAGCACTTCGCTGTTGTGTTCCTCGAAGCGCCGTACATAGATCTCCTCGTTGCCCTCGGGGCAGCCGACGCCGTATATCCAGCGTCGCATCGGCGTTTCCATCCGTCCGAAATGGCGCACCTGGCTCTTGATCCAGGATTGCGGGTCGCGAAGCGTCAGGATGAATCTGCTGCCCGGACAGTCCCGATCAAGTTCCTTGAAGATGATTGGCCAGGGGTTGTCCTGAAAGGCGTCGTACTTGTGTACCAGATCGCGGGCGATCTTGAGTACGTTCTTGTCTATGTCCGGGTCCCGGACGCCGTTCGGCCCGGTCACTCGATAGCCGAGCATCTCGAGCGCGACAGCCAGACTCGTCGTGCCGGTCTTGTGAAACCCGATACAGAACACTTTGGCGGTCAATGGGAGCCTCCCGGACAAGTCCTTCCTGGATTCAAAGTCGGGCGCACAGTTCTTCGACGTTCGACACTCTGGCGAACAGACCATCGAGGGCACTCAAGAATGCCGCCTGGACGTTCTCGGCGGACACAGTGGTGTCGGCGAAGGACAGCGACCTCGTGGCGCATGCGTCATGCGCGAGCACGCAGCGGAAGCCAAGATCGAAGGCAGCGCGCGTGCTTGCGTCGATGCACATGTGCGTCATCATTCCGCCGATCACGAGTTGGGTGATCTCGCGTTCGCGCAGATGATCGAGAAGCGGTGTGTCCCGAAAGCAATTGGGGAAGTTCTTCTGAAACACGTTTTCACCCGGGAATGGCGTAACGAATTCGTGGATCCGGACTCCCTCCGTATCCGGCCGGAAAAAGGTGGCGTCGGGTCGCGTCGACACGTGCTGGATGTGGATGACCGGCAGCGCCCTGTGCCGAAAGGCCTGGAGCAGCTCGGCGGCGCGAAGGCCCGCTTCGGTGCTTGCGGAGAGCTCCATCGCGCCGCCCGGGAAGTAGTCGTTCTGAAGGTCGATAAGCAAAAGAGCCTGACTCATTGAAATCCCCTGATGATCTGTTCGGTCATGACGCGTCGTCATGGGCATCGATTTCCGCAACTTCCGGGCCGCCTCGGAAGGGGAAACTACACGCCCTGCTTCAGGCTTGCAGCGATGAAGTCGTCCAGGTCGCCGTCGAGCACGGCCTGGGTGTTGCCGACTTCGTGGTTGGTGCGCAGGTCCTTGATGCGGGACTGGTCGAGCACGTAGGAACGGATCTGGTGTCCCCAGCCGATGTCGCTCTTGGAGTCCTCCAGCGCCTGCTGCTCGCTCTGGCGCTTGCGCAGCTCCATCTCGTACATGCGCGCCTTTAGCATCGACATCGCCTCGGCCTTGTTCTTGTGCTGCGAGCGGTCGTTCTGGCACTGGACCACGATGCCGGTCGGCTCGTGGGTGATGCGCACCGCCGAATCGGTCTTGTTGATGTGTTGGCCACCAGCGCCGGAGGCGCGGTAGGTATCGATCCGGAGGTCGGCCGGGTTGATCTCTATCGCGATCGAGTCGTCGACCTCGGGATAGACGAAAACCGAGCAGAAACTGGTGTGCCTCCGCGCGTTGGAGTCGAACGGGCTCTTGCGCACGAGACGGTGAATGCCCGTTTCGGTGCGCAGGAAGCCGTAGGCGTACTCACCGTTGACCTTGATCGTGGCTCCCTTGATGCCGGCTACTTCGCCCTCCGACTCCTCCATGATCTCCACGTCGAAACCCTTGCGCTCGCAGTAGCGCAGATACATGCGTTCGAGCATGCCGGCCCAGTCCTGAGCCTCGGTGCCGCCGGCCCCGGCCTGGATTTCGATGAAGCATGGGTTGGGGTCCATCGGATTGGCAAACATCCGGCGGAACTCGAGTTGATGGACCTTCGCCTCGAGGGCGGGCAGGTCGCCCTCGACCGCGACGACCGTATCTTCGTCGTCCTCCGCCTCGGCGAGATCGAACAGATCCTTGAGATCGTTCGACTGCTGCTCGATCTCGTCGAGGGTGTGGACCACGTTCTCGAGCTGGCGCTTCTCCCGGCCGATCTCCTGCGCGCGATCGGCGTCGTTCCACAGCGCCGGATCCTCCAGCGCGAGGTTTACCTCTCGAAGTTTGCTGGCCTTTTCATCGTAGTCAAAGATACCTCCGAAGTTCGCGACCGCGGGTGCGCAGGTCGTCCAGTTTTTCAGCGAGGGCGTTGAGGCGTTCGGCTTCCATGGCAGCGTTCCGGGGTCTTGAAAACCGGGAATTATAGCCTGTCGGAGGGGCTGCGCGTGATCCGGACGATGAGCCCCGGTCCTGCTCGTACGCGAAGGAAGACGCCCGCATGCGCGGGCGTTCGTGCCTGACGTGGGGTGTGGGGGCACTGCGGGTCAGAAACGGTATCCGAGCCCGACCATGAAGACCCAAGGGTCGATGTCCACGTTCACCTTTACGCTGGATGCGCCCAGACGAACCTTGGCTTTGGTGTCGATATCCATGTACCACAGGGCGGCATTGACCATCAGGCGGTCGTTGATCTTCCAGTCGGAACCGATCTGTGCCGCCAGTCCGACCGAATCGCTCAGACGCAGACGCGAGAAACCCTGGTTCTTGCGTACGCCGGTGAGGCTTTCATCAAAGAAGAAAGTGTAGTTGATGCCCGCCCCGACATAGGGCTGCCACTTCGACGACGGGTCCATCGGGTAATACTGCAGCGTCAGGGTCGGCGGCAGATGCTTGACGTCGGCAAGTCTTCCGTCGAGTCCGCCCAGACCCTTGATGCCGACGCGGTGGCTGAACGGCGTGGCTGCGAGGAGTTCGAGCCCGATGTTGTCGGAGAGCATGTAGGCGAAGGTCAGACCGAGCTGGGTGTTGTCGCTGACGGTGGCCTTGCCGCCGATTCCTGCTCCGTCAAGAGTGAATTGGGAGCTCTTGTCGTTAGGAGCGACGATTGCCGCTCCCGCACGCACCAGGAAGTCGCCCTGCTTGTGGGCGAAGGCGGAACCGGTTGCGAGACCGAGCGCAAGAAGCGTGGCGATGGCGAGGGTTGGTTTCATGAGATATCCCGTAGGCATGTTGTTGTCAGGTGGACACATGCTACGACCATGGGTATTCCCAGATTTGATGTAGATCAAAAGGGAGCGAGATTTAGAGTTGATCTAGATCAAAAACTATCGCAATGCAGCAGAAGATGTCTTTCGCGACAAGACCGCTCCATTTCAGGGGAGTGCGCACTTTGGCCGCCAGAGTTGGAGGCGCTTGCGTTGCATTGCAGCGGTCGCGCCAGGGCGCGACGCCGTAGCGAAGGGAACCACGCCCCAGATGGCGGACGAAACTCGCTGTTCAGGCCGGCTCGAAATGATCGAGCATGAGTTGCAGGCTGGCGATGCCATTGAACTCGTTCGGCGACAGACGGTACGCGGCACGGATGTCGCCGGGTGCGGCCTCGGCGCAGTTGAAGCGAATCGCGTCGAAACACGTGCCGTTCTTCGAGAGCTGCAGTTTGAGATGACGGTCCTTGAGCAGCCGCTGCTTGTCGACCCGGAAGCGGTCGTCGAACACCGGTGCAGGGAACCCCTGGCCCCATATGTCCTGCTCGATCAGGCGTGCCGACTGCAGCGTCATCCAGCCGGACTCGAGCGCACCGTCGGTTTCGATGCTGCGGGTCAGGTCGGCGGGATTGACAAGTGATTGCACGACCTCTTCGAAGGCATCGCGAAACCGCGGATAGTCCCTTTCGAGAATCGTCAGACCTGCAGCCATGGAATGGCCTCCGAAGCGCAGGATCAGGTCCGGGTGCTGCTTGCTGACCAGGTCGAGAGCATCGCGCAGGTGCAAACTGGGGATAGAGCGCCCCGAACCCTTCACTTCCCCGTCGTTGCCGCGCGCGAACGCGAAGACGGGCCGATGCAGCGTGTCCTTGATGCGTCCCGCCACGATGCCGATCACACCCTGGTGCCAGTCAGGCTCGAACAGGCTCACCGATGCGGCGTTGCCCGGATCCAGGCCGGCGAGCCGATCCAGGGCGCTTTCCTGCATGTCCTGTTCGACGCTGCGCCGTTCGCGGTTGAGCCTGTCCAGATCCTGTGCGATGTTGAGCGCGCGACCCGGATCTTCGGTGATCAGGCATTCGATGCCCAGGCTCATGTCGGACATCCGGCCGGCGGCGTTGAGGCGGGGGCCGAGAGCGAATCCGAGATCGAAGGTGCTCGCGCGCGCCGCGTCCCGGGTGGCCACACCGAACAGCGCACGCAGACCCGGCTGCATGCGGCCGCTGCGGATGCGCGCGAGTCCCTGCGAGACGAGGATGCGATTGTTGTGATCGAGTCCGACTACGTCGGCGACGGTGCCCAGCGCCACCAGGTCGAGCAGGCCGCCCAGATTCGGCTCCTTGCCTGCGGCAAAGGCTCCGCGTTCGCGGAGTTCGGCACGCAGTGCGAGCATGGTGTAGAACATCACCCCGACGCCGGCCAGTGATTTGCTCGGAAAATCACAGCCGGGCTGGTTCGGATTCACGATCACATCCGCGTCGGGCAGGGTGTCGCCAGGGAGGTGGTGATCCGTGATCACCGTGGCCATTCCATGGCTGCGCGCGGCAGCCACGCCGTCGACACTGGCGATGCCGTTGTCGACGGTGATCAGAACGTCGGGTTGCTGGCGGGCTGCGAGTTCGACGATCGCCGGGGTGAGTCCGTAGCCGTACTCGAATCGGTTCGGGACCAGATAACCGACGTCGGCCCCCATCGCCCGCAGTGCCCGGATCCCGACGGCGCACGCGGTCGCCCCGTCGCAATCGTAGTCGGCGACGATGAGCATGCGTGCGCCGGCTTCGATTGCGTCGGCGAGCAGTCGTGCCGCCTCGGCCGAGCCGCGCAACGCGTCGGGCGGCAGCAAGGACTTGAGGCCGTAGTCGAGTTCGTCGCGACGCGACACGCCCCGTGCGGCATAGATGCGCGCGAGCAGGGGATGCACGCCGGCATCTATCAGCGCCTGCACGGCGCGTGCGGGTGCGGAGCGGGGCAGGATTCGTGTCATGAATCGGAACTGAATAGGCTTTCGAGGCTGCGCGCTCGGGACCAGAATTTCCACAGATCGTAGGTGCCCAGCCTCAGCTCCAGGGTGGTTCGGTCTCCCGGTGCGGTAATGCGCAGTCTCGCCAGCTTCCTGCTCTTCAGTGCCGCCAGAAGGGGCTTGAACCACTGCGATTCGAGTTCGACCAGGGCGCTACGCCATGCATCGATGTCGAGGTGGAGGCTCGGTCGGTACAGTGCGTCCACGACGATAAAGGCATCCTGCGAGGGGAGTCGGCCTGTCAGCCCGTCCGGACGCACTCCCGCGGCGCGGGCAAGTCCGCAGGTGAGCCTGTCCTCTGTGCGCACGATCGGTGCGGGGGCGACGACTTTTTCGGGAAGGGCGCCTGCGCCCCACAACCACAGGCTGTTGACCATGCGTTCGCCGGCCGCCTCGCGAGCCTGGTTGACCGGGTGGTTATGAAGGAAGACCTGGCTCTCGTTGATGATCCTCTGCCACCGCGAACTGTCTTCCCCGCGCGGCATGAACCGGGCTACGGGTCGGCCGACGACGTCGCTGAGGGGGGAGAACTCGGCGCGTGCGGGCGATCTGAGGCGCAGGTACCAGCGTCTCGACGAGCGTGCCTCGAAGCAGATGAAATCGGGTTCGGTGGCCAGGAAGTGATCGTTCAGGCCCTCGAGCAGCGTGGCCGCATCGGCGGCACTCAGCCCCAGATCGAATCCATCCTCGAGCAGGAGATGCTCACGCGCGAAATGAAGATGCACCGGATCGGCACAAAGCCATTCACCCTCGACAGATGTGTTATCGCGCTCGCCCAGGCGGCGCAGGGCCGCCACCGGGATGCGGTCCGGAGGAAGCCCGAAGGCCTGCCCAAGCCATGATTCGAAGGACTTTCCGGGCCCGTGCGCGAAGCGTGCGCAGGCGAGCATTGCTTCGAGCGCGGGAAGGTTCAGCCCCGCCGTAAGGCCGCTTGCGCCGGCATTGGGCCATGCCAGGCCGGGAAGAACGAAATGAAGGTTCATTTTGATGCGCTGGGCGTGCCGGGTTCGATGGGGGAACGCATCGAGTCTAGCAGGCGTGCCGGGGTCCAACCAATTCTTCTCGGGGCGAAACCGCAAACGTCTGTAACACGCCCCGTGCGGCGCATTCGGGTAAACTGCCGGATTTCGTCCATCACTGGTCCAATGCGCTACGAATTCCTGGTCGGCCTGCGATATACCCGGTCGCGCAAGCGTGCGCAGGGGCGCAACCGCTTCATTTCCTTCATATCGCTGGTCTCGATGTTCGGTACCGCTCTGGGCGTGGCGGCGCTGATCGTCGTGCTGTCGGTGATGAACGGTTTCCAGGAGGAGTTGCGTACGCGCATTCTCGGCGTGGCATCGCACATTCAGGTGTCGGGTCTCGACGGTGAGCTCGGCGCGTGGCAGCGCGTCGCAGATCAGGCGGAGAGGCATCGCTCGGTAATCGCGTCCGCACCGTATGTCCAGGAGCAGGGGATGCTGTCATTCGACCAGAATGTGCGCGGTACGCTGGTCCGCGGCGTTCTGCCGGCGGCCGAGGATCAGGTCGCGGATTTCGCGCGCTACATGCGCGCGGGCAGTCTCGATGCTCTCGAGCCAGGTCGCTTCGGCATCGTGCTGGGGCGCGATCTCGCTTTCGCGCTGCGCGTGCAGCTGGGTGAGAAGGTCACCCTGATCGCGCCGCAAGGGCTGGTCACGCCGGCGGCGGTGCTGCCACGGGTCAAGCAGTTCGAAGTCGTGGGAATCTTCGAGGCCGGCATGTTCGAGTACGACTCGGGGCTGGCGCTGGTGCATATGCATGACGCGCAGGTCCTTTATCGCCTCGGCGATTCGGTCAGCGGCGTGCGACTAAAGCTCGACGACCTTTTCGCCGCGCCGCGTATCGCACGTGAGCTGGCCGGGATGATCGATGTTCCTGCCCTGGTTGCCGACTGGACGCGCAGCCACGCGAACTTCTTCCGTGCAGTGCAACTCGAGAAGACGATGATGACCATCATCCTCTTCCTGATCGTCGCGGTGGCGGCCTTCAACATCGTGTCGACACTGGTGATGGCAGTTCAGGAAAAGCTTGCCGACATCGCGATCCTGCGCACGCTGGGGGCGAGTCCCGGGTCGGTGATGCAGATATTCGTGCTGCAGGGGGCCATCATCGGTCTGGTCGGACTCGTTGCCGGCGTACTGGGCGGACTCCTGCTGGCGAACAATCTGGATGTGGTGATTCCATGGCTCGAGACGGTGACCGGTGCGACCCTGTGGAACAAGGAGATCTACTACATCAGCGAACTGCCCTCGAAGGTTCTCGCGAGCGATGTGGTGACCATTGTGTCGCTATCGTTTGTGTTGACCCTGATTGCGACCCTGTACCCGAGCTGGCGTGCCTCACGGGTGAATCCGGCGGAGGCCCTGCGCTATGAGTAAATCCGTTGGCGCGTCGGTACTGGCCTGCAGGGGCTTGAGCAAGACTTTTCGCGAGGGGGCGGATGCACTCACCGTCCTTCGCGAGGTCGACCTGGAGGTGTGCACGGGCGAGCGCGTTGCGATCGTCGGTGCGTCGGGTTCGGGCAAAAGCACGCTGCTGCATCTGCTGGGCGGGCTGGACGTGCCCAGTGCCGGAACGGTTGCGCTCATGGGCAGGGATTTTTCGCGCATGTCCGATGCCGAGCGAGGGCAAATGCGAAACGAGGCGCTCGGCTTCGTCTATCAGTTCCATCACCTTCTGCCCGAATTCAGCGCACTCGAGAATGTGGCGATGCCCTTGTACATTCGGCGCATGGAAACCATGGAAGCCAACGAGCGGGCTGCCGACATGTTGAAGGAGGTGGGGTTGGGGCATCGCCTGGATCATACCCCGGGCGAGCTTTCAGGGGGGGAGCGTCAGCGTGCCGCGATCGCCCGTGCGCTGGTCACGCAACCGGCGTGCGTGCTCGCGGACGAGCCGACCGGAAATCTCGACCGACGAACCGCCGACGCCGTATTCGACTTGATGCTGGGCCTGAACGAACGCCTGCATACGAGCTTCATCATCGTCACCCACGACGATTCGCTCTCACAGCGTGCGATGCGTGTCATGCGCCTGGACGACGGTGTACTCAGCTGAGCCTGCGGCGCGCTGAACGCGCGCGCCAGGCGCGGACCAGCCAGATGCGCCAGATTGCCCGCACCGCGAAATAGCCGGCCACGGCAAGCATACTCGCGAGCAACACCAGGCCGACGGCGAGCGGCCTGCCGAGCTCGAGCGCCCAGGGCAGAAGCGATTGAGCCCATTCGACAAGGCTCAGGTCGTGCATGTCCGGTGGGTGCACGAAGCCCGAGAGCTTGTCGCCGGTCATCAACGCTCCCATGCCGTATGCGACGAGATAGAGCGGCACGATCGTGAACGGGTTTGAGTAGAGTGTCGTGATCAGGGCGAGCGGCAGATTGACGCGGAACACGATGCAGCAGATCGCGGCAGTCAGCATCTGGAACGGCCCGGGGATGAGACCGCAGAAAAGTCCGGCCGCGATGGCCCCGGCGGCGGAGTGACGGTTGAGGTGCCAGAGTCTCGGGTGCAGCAGCGTATTTGCAAAGGGACGCAGCCAGCGATTGGTGTGGATCGCTTCGTGGTCGGGAAGGAAACGTCTCAGCGTCTTGCGCATCTTCGGGCGTTTGAATCGGTCCTGGACGAACCGGACAGTCGTCGCAAACTCTGAAAAATCGCTTTGGGATCCGGTTGCCGGTTGCCGGATTCGCATCTGTTCATGATCGCACGTCGGGTTGGAGCCCGATGTCGGTCGTCGGTTCGTCCAGCAATGCCCGAGTCTGGCAGCGCACTTGCGTCCGGATAATGCACAATGCATCATTCGCGATATGCGCATGGCAATAATCGCATTTGGCATCGGCAATTTGGCCTTGCAGATGCAACCGGCCCTTCCCGATTCAACGCAACTTGCCGCGGCGACGATTGTACTGGTGATTGCGCTCGTGTTGGCCGTCGTCATCGCGCGACGCGGCGACGGAGTGCCCCGGCGTCTGCACGTCCTGTGCATTGCGGTTGCGTGTGGCTTCGTATGGGCAGCCTGGCGCGCGGAGTGGCGACTTGCCGATGAACTTCCGATGATATGGGAGCAGCGAGACGTGGATGTCGTGGGGGTGGTGGCGGAACTTCCCCAGCCGCTCGATCGTGCAACGCGCTTCGTGTTGGCTGTGGAATGGTCCGAGGCCCCCGTGCCGGGGCGGATTCAGCTTTCATGGTATCCGCCGCGCGGCGGGCCCGGGCTGGTGCCGCAACTGCGACCGGGCGAACGCTGGAAGCTCACCGTTCGCCTTCGGCGCCCGCACGGCTTCGTCAACCCCCACGGCTTCGACTATGAGGCATGGCTGCTCGAACGAAATCTCCGGGCGACCGGCTATGTGCGCTCCGAGGGCGCCAACGAACGGCTGGCCGATTTCGTTCCCGTACCGATGTACGTCGTGCATCGTGCACGCGATGCGATTCGGGCGAGATTCGGTGAGGTGCTCGACGGGCGGGATTACGCAGGGGTGCTGATTGCGCTCGCCGTAGGTGATCAGCGTGCCATTTCGAACGCGCATTGGGAGGTGTTCCGCAGTACCGGTGTTGCGCATCTGGTGAGCATCTCGGGCCTGCATGTGTCGCTCGTCGCGCTCTTCGGTGGCGGGCTTGCCGCCTGGGGGTGGCGGCGTGTCCCGTGGTTGGCCTTGCGCGTCCCGACGCGCAAGGCCGCCGCTTGCGGCGGACTGATTGCAGCCACGCTTTACGCCCTGATCGCAGGACTGGGCCTTCCGACGCAGCGCGCCTTGCTGATGCTTGCAGTTGCTGCGATCGCGATGATGCGGGGGCGCGAGGTGGCGGCAAGCCGTGTGCTGGTCCTGGCTCTGTTCTGTGTTCTGCTGTTCGATCCCTGGGCGGTCCTGTCGGCCGGATTCTGGCTGTCTTTCGGCGCGGTCGGTGTAATCCTGTACGTGCTCGGTGGTCGGATCGCGCCGAGCCGCGGTTGGCGTGCCGCCGTGCGCATTCAACTGGCGATTGCGCTGGCGATGACGCCGGCTCTGCTGGCACTGTTCAATGCATTTTCGATCGTGTCGCCGGTGGCCAATGCACTTGCAATTCCGTTGGTCAGCTTCCTCATCGCTCCGCTCGCGCTGCTTGCGATCGTCGTACCTCTGCCGCAACTGCTGCAACTGGCGCACTGGCTGACAGAGCTCATGATGCGGTGGCTCGAATGGCTCGCGGGACAGCCGTTTTCGATGTGGGCGCAGGCGTCGGCACCCGCGCCGCTCTTGGCCGCCGCCATTGCCGGCGTGGCGTGGCTGTTGCTGCCGCGCGGGGTCCCGGCGCGCCATGCGGCCCTGCTGGCTTTCGTGCCGGTGCTGATGTGGTCGCCAATGCGTCCCGGGTATGGGGATTTTCGTGCGGTCGTGCTTGATGTCGGGCAAGGCCTTGCAGTGCATGTACAGACCGCGACACACGACCTGATCTACGACACGGGGCCGCCGTACGGGCCGGTGGCCGATGCGGGCAGCCGGGTGCTGTTGCCTTACCTGACCGGATCGGGTGTGACGCGCATTGCGCGACTGGTGGTCTCGCATGGCGACAGCGATCACGCCGGTGGTGCTGCATCGCTGCTTGCGGCGATTCCGGTAGGGGACCTGATTCACAGTGTCGACGTAGACCATGCGTTGGTGCGGACGATCGGGGTGGATCGAACTCGCCGGTGCCAGGCCGGTGACTTCTGGGATTGGGATGGGGTACGCTTCGAACTGCTGCATCCGGCGCCCTCGGACACGGTGAGTGCACGGACAAACGACATGTCGTGTGTGCTGCGCATCGCCGGACATGACGGTGCGGTGCTGCTTACCGGAGATATCGAGGTGGACGCCGAGCGCAGCCTGCTGGCGCGCTCCCAAGGCGAGATCGCGAGCGAAGTCGTGGTCGTGCCGCATCATGGCAGCCGGACCTCGTCAACGCCCGGGTTCGTTCTGGCGACGGGCGCCGCGCATGCAATCCATGCGGTGGGCAATCTCAATCAGTTCCGTCATCCGCATCCAGCGGTCTGGGCACGCTGGTCGGCTGCAGGCGCGCGCAACTGGCGCACCGATGCACAGGGCGCGGTCATCGTAGACGTCGGAAGTGGCGGTGTCCGCGTGCAGGCGCAGCGCGAGCGTGCGCCTCGATACTGGCATGGCCGCTGAGGATTTGTGGAAGGAGCCGGCCGAGCTTTCCGGGTTACACTCACTCGCGACCGATACGACCCGCATTCAGACGAATTCGCCAAGGGATCTGCCCATGAGTTTCATCGATGCACTCCGGAACGTGTTCCTGCCGCCTTCCCGCGTTCGCCGGGTTTGCGAAGGCGTACGGGAGCGGTCCGTGCAGTGCATCGGGCCACATGGGCTGCACCGCATGGCTTACACCGAGTGGGGCGATCCCGACAATCCGAAGGTGCTGGTGTGCGTGCACGGCCTGACGCGCAACGGACGGGATTTCGATCTCCTTGCGCAGGCACTGCGGGACGAGTACAGGGTGGTCTGTCCGGACGTGGCAGGGCGGGGACGAAGCGACTGGCTGGGCGTGAAGACCGATTATGGCTTCCCGCTCTACGTCTCGGACATGGTGACCCTGATCGCACGGCTGAACGTCGACACCGTCCATTGGCTCGGAACATCGATGGGGGGGATCATCGGCATGCTTCTGGCCGGACAGCCGCATACGCCCGTCTCGCGACTGGTGCTGAACGATGTCGGCCCGGTCATCACGGCGGCGTCGCTGCGACGGATCGGTGAGTATGTGGGGCGTGCGCCGAAGTTCCCCTCGATGCAAGCTGCGGAGGCCTGGATTCGTAGCGTGAGCGCACCGTTCGGCCCCTTGAGCGACGATCAGTGGCAACACCTGACGCGGTACTCGGTACGGCCTGTCGAGGGGGGGTTTTCGATGATCTATGATCCGGGAATCGGCGACGTGTTTCGCGCTGCTCCGATCGTCGGGGATGTCGATCTGTGGGATGCGTATCGTGCCGTGCGTTGCCCGACGCTCGCAATACGCGGCGCCGAGTCGGATCTGCTGGAACGATCGATCCTGCTGAAGATGGCCGAAACCGGGCCGAAGGCACGGATCGAGGAGATTGCCGGGGTCGGCCATGCCCCGATGTTCATGGATCCGGCGCAGATCACCCTCGTGCGAAACTTCCTGCTCGAGCGCTGACCTCTCACGGAATCCGCGCTCGGGGGCGGCCGACTCCGTCAGTGCAGATGGCGTGGCGTCTGCGACGTGTGGGTTTGAGGCATTTCCGCATGCACGGCCTCGCCATCCGCGGAGGGATACATGGGTGCGCCGCAATCGTCGCAGTATTCAAGCGGAAAGCGGTGGTCGAGATTGACAATATCGGTGACGCCGCAATCGCGCAGGACCGCTTCAATCTGGGCGGGAATGTCGCTGTTCTCGTCTTCGGGGCCTAGCAGCGGCCACACTACGCCGTGAACGACGCCGTCGGCGTCGCGGCTTGCGAATCCGATGCGGTACTCCTCGAGTTCCTGATCGTAATAGGGCGCAATG
The DNA here is from genome assembly GCA_035443825.1 of Rhodocyclaceae bacterium. Classification (GTDB taxonomy): domain Bacteria; phylum Pseudomonadota; class Gammaproteobacteria; order Burkholderiales; family Rhodocyclaceae; genus DAOMNN01. The sequence goes on from DAOMNN010000016.1 coordinate 38,649, forward strand.
ACCGCGCGCAGGTTCGATGCCGGCGTTTCAAGCTCCGCACCGAGAAAGGCGACGGACGCCCGGATCGAGTAAGGACGGCTGTTCCGATCGGCCTGGCGGCTGCTCGCGAAGTAGGTTTCGGGCAGCACGACCTCGGTGGCACAGCCCGGCAACAGCGGCGTCAGGCAGGCGCCCCCCTGGTTTCGCCAGCGCGTGAACGATTGCTCGCGGCTGCCATCGTCTTCCTGCCACGCGAAAAGCGGCTGCCCCTTCGGGACCGCGACTGCGGCGAGCAGGTAACGCGTATCGGAAAGGAAATGCGCGGTTTCGGGCATGTTCGCGGTGTCGATGTGCAGGTCGTGATCATCCAGTGCGGCGCGCCCCAGGGCGGCGGTGAAAGCCGCGGTGGCGCAGTATCCCTGGGGGAGATGGTCGGGACTGAACAGGAAGTCGGCCAGTGCGACCTTCGCGCCCTTGGCCAGAACGTGGGCCTGCAGATGCACGCGCAAGTTCGACATTACGGCGGGCGGGATCGTGTTGGCCGGGATGCGATAGCGGGACCAGGCCAGAACCGGTGCTCCGATCAGGAGGATGTCGTGCTGTGCCGAGACGCCGAGTGCACTTTCGGCGCGCGATTCGATGAAATCGGCCAGTTCTTCGTAGGCACGCACGTCGTTGGCGTGAAGCTGATCCAGCGTACTGTTGAGCGTATCCTCGTCCTCTTCACCGAGCAGAGCATCGATCGCCGCACACAGTCTGTCCTCCCAGTGTCGGTCCTCGACACGACTGCCGGATTCGGCCAGCCCCGTAGCCAGCCATATCAGTTGTTCGGCCTCGCGGCCCAGTCCGCCGCGACGCTTCTGACGGGATCTCTTCATCTTCGAACCTCTTGGAACAGGAATCGGTCTTGCGGCCTGAGTCGCCTCAGTACGCGGGATTCTTCAGGCGTATCGCCTGCATGATGGTAGCCGAGATCTCCTCGATGGACTTGGCGGTCGAATCGAGCCACGGGATGTTCTCGCGGCGCATCAGCTTCTGCGCGGCATCGATCTCGTACATGCAGTTCTCGAATGAGGCATAGTGGCTGTTGGCTCGGCGTTCCTGCCGGATCTGTGACAGTCGTTCGGGTGAAATGGTCAGGCCGAAGAGTTTTCTGCGATGATGATGCAGTTCGCCGGGGAGCTTGTTGCGTTGAAAGTCCTCGGGGATGAGCGGGTAGTTTGCCGCCTTGACGCCGAACTGCATCGCCAGGTAGAGGCTTGTCGGCGTCTTGCCGGAGCGCGACACGCCGACCAGGATCACATCCGCGTCGGCCAGTTCGCCGTCGGATGATACGCCGTCGTCGTGTGCCATGGCGTAGTTTATCGCCTCGATGCGTGCCTTGTAGTCGCTGCTTTCGCCAATTCCGTGGAAACGGCCCACGGCATGGTTGGAGCGCATTTCCAGCTCGGTTTCCAGTGGACCGATGAATTGCTCGAACAGATCGATGAACAGGGCATCTGCCTGACGCAGGCCGGCCACAGTCTCGGGGTTGACCAGCGTACTGAACACGATCGGACGAGTTCGATCACGGATGGCCGCTTCGCGGATCTGACGGGCGGCATCGAGCGCCTTGTCGAGATCGTCGACGAACGGAATCCTGACCTGGCGGAATCGCGCGTCCGGGAACTGTGTAAGCAGGCTGTGACCGAGCGTTTCCGCGGTGATGCCGGTGCCGTCGGAGATGTAGAACGCGGTGCGGATCGGGGATTGGGTCATGATTCTCGCCAGGGGATTGCGGTTCGGGTAAACACTGTCGTGCGGCGAAGCAACAAAACTCGGTAAAATCGCATTTTGCTTTCTCCCCAATATTTTCGGAAGGCCATTCAATGACCCGCTACGTCATTCCGTTCACCGAGTTGCGCATGACAGACGTCGAGCAGGTCGGTGGCAAGAACGCTTCGCTTGGCGAAATGATCAGCCAGTTGCCATCCAGTGTGCGCGTGCCCGGCGGTTTTGCGACAACTGCCGATGCCTATCGCGAATTCCTCGCGCATCAAGGCCTTGCCGAGCGGATCGAGGCTGCACTGGCGACCTTTGACGTCGATGACGTAGTGACATTGGCCAGAACCGGCGCCGAGATTCGGCAATGGATCGTCGATACGCCTTTTCCCGCCTCGCTCGAGGCGGAAATCAAGGCCGCGTACAAGGCGCTCACGGCGGAAGGCGAGGGCAGTTTCGCGGTGCGCTCGTCCGCAACAGCCGAGGATTTGCCCGATGCGTCGTTTGCCGGGCAGCAGGAAACCTTCCTCAATATCCACGGCTACGAAAACATCCTGCACGCGATGAAGGAAGTCTTCGCTTCCCTCTACAACGATCGCGCCATCTCGTATCGGGTGCACAAGGGTTTTGCCCATTCCGAAGTCGCGCTCTCGGCGGGCGTGCAACGCATGGTTCGATCGGATACCGGCGCATCCGGCGTGATGTTTACGATCGATACGGAGTCGGGTTTTCCGGACGTCGTGTTCATCACGTCCTCCTACGGGCTGGGCGAAACGGTCGTCCAGGGGGCGGTCAATCCGGACGAATTCTATGTGCACAAGCCCACGCTTGCGCTGGGCAAGCCTGCCGTCGTACGCCGTAACCTGGGTTCAAAGCTGATAAAGATGGAGTTCTCGGAGCAGCGCGAGGCAGGCCGCTCGGTCCGCACCGTCGACGTCGCCGAGGCCGACCGCAACCGTTTTTCGCTGACGGACGAGGACGTACTCGAGCTTGCGCGTTACGCGGTGGTGATCGAAAAGCACTACGGTCGCCCGATGGACATCGAGTGGGGCAAGGACGGTGAGGACGGCAAGCTGTACATTCTGCAGGCGCGACCGGAAACGGTAAAATCGCAGTCATCCGGGCACGTGATGGAGAAGTACAGGCTCAAGCAGTATGGCAAGGCGCTGACCCATGGGCGTGCGATCGGTCAGAAGATCGGCGCCGGTATCGTGCGGGTAGTTGCCAGTGCGACCGAGATGCACCGGGTCCAGGCGGGCGACATCCTCGTGACCGACATGACCGATCCGAACTGGGAGCCGGTCATGAAGCGCGCCAGCGCGATCGTCACGAATCGCGGTGGACGTACCTGCCATGCGGCGATCATCGCGCGGGAACTGGGTATTCCCGCCATCGTGGGCTGCGGCAATGCGACCGAGGTGCTCGAAGAGGGCGGCGACGTAACCGTCTCATGTGCCGAGGGCGATACGGGTTACGTGTATCGTGGCAAGCTCGAGTTCGAGGTCATTACCACCGATCTGGGTAACCTGCCCGAAATCCCGGTCAAGGTGATGATGAATGTGGGGAATCCGGAACTGGCCTTCGAATTCGCGCAGATTCCGAATGCCGGGGTCGGCCTGGCGCGGCTCGAGTTTGTCATCAACAACATGATCGGAATTCATCCGAAGGCGATTCTCGAAGTGAGCCAGGTGCCCGCGAGTCTGCGCCAGGAGATCATGCGTCGCTCGCGCGGATACGCGACGCCGAAGCAGTTTTTCATCGAGAAGCTGGTCGAAGGCATCGCGACGATCGCAGCGGCGTTCTATCCCAAGCCCGTCATCGTGCGCATGTCGGACTTCAAGTCCAATGAGTATCGCAAGTTGCTGGGCGGAGAGATCTATGAGCCGGAAGAGGAAAATCCGATGCTTGGATTTCGTGGCGCCTCGCGTTACGTCGCACACAGCTTCCGGGACTGCTTCGAGATGGAATGCACGGCGATGCGCAAGGTGCGCAACGAACTGGGGCTTACCAACGTACAGATCATGATTCCCTTCGTGCGCAACGTGGAGGAGGCCGAGAGTGTTGTCGAGCTGCTCGCGGAGCATGGCCTGGTACGCGGCGAGAACGAACTCAAGCTCATCATGATGTGCGAGATACCGTCGAACGCACTGCTTGCCGACGCGTTTCTGGAGCATTTTGACGGTTTCTCCATCGGATCCAATGATCTGACCCAATTGACCCTCGGCCTTGACCGTGATTCAGGCCTCGTGGCGCACGCGTTCGACGAACGCGATCCGGCCGTCAAGCTGCTGCTGTCTATGGCGATAAGCGCGGCAAACCGGCTGGGCAAGTATGTCGGTATCTGCGGCCAGGGTCCTTCCGATCACGCAGATTTCGCGGAGTGGCTGATGGACGAGGGCATTCAGACGATATCGCTGAACCCGGATACGGTGATGGATACCTGGCTGAAGCTTGCGGCACACAGAAAACCGTGAGCGACCGCAAATTATGACAATAGCGGCGGCCCTGAGCCGCCGCTAACGTTTTGGTCAGCCGAAATGACTGCAAGCGTGACGCAGATCACACCCTTGCACATCGATGCGGCTTTGGTGATAGACTTGGCAAAATTTTGTTTCGAGGATTTGGATTTCCTGCAATTGATCCGAATCGCTCGAAGGCACTCGAAATCCGGCTTGCGTTATTGGTGAGTCGACAACAATTCTGGAGGGTGAGGATGGCATTTGTCATTCTTTCCGCCGGAGCGTTGACCCGGTCTAAGACACGAACGGTAAGCAGCAGAGTGTTCATGGGTCTCGTTTTGGCGAGCATGCTGTTGATGCTTGCAGGCGGATTTGCGGTGGGCTACGGGCTCGGTGGCGAGCGGACAATCATTGTCGAGGCGCCTCCCGTGGTCGAAATTTCCGCCGTGGTGCCCGCCGCTCCCGCATCGAATGACAACAACCGCTACCTCATCGACCGCTTCGGCGAACTGTCGGGCCGAATGATCCAACTTGAAGCCGAAGCGCTCGAGCTCGCGACTCGTATCGGCGTGATCCAGGATTTCGAATCCAGAATCAAGAGCGACGCCGTGGAGAATCAGCCCAAGGGTCGTGCCGCAAGGACGCTGCCGGGTTCGCCCTCGGGTGGCCCTCTGCTGCGGCCAATAGAGCGATCTGAGGCCTCGCCGCTGCCCGAATCCGAGGAGTACGGCGAGGAGGTTCTCAATGACGAACTGTCGCGCCTCGAGGGGGAGATCGCGCGCCTCGCCCAAGTGATCGAGGAACTCGACAGCATTGCGACCTCACTCAACCTTGCGCAGATGTATTTTCCGGCGCGATTGCCGGTCGACGGGATCCGGATGACCTCCGGGTTCGGCAACCGGGCGGATCCGTTCACCAAGCGCAGGGCGTTTCACAGCGGTGTCGATTTTCCGGCACCGCGAGGGACCCCCATCTTCGCCAGTGGTGGCGGTCGCGTCATTTTCTCCGGCTACCGCCCACAGTACGGGAATACCGTCGAGATCGACCATGGAGCGGGCGTTGCCACTCGCTACGCGCATGCCTCGAAGCTGCTTGTCAAGAAAGGGCAGGTCGTAATGCCGGGCGAGAAGATTGCCCTGATCGGTTCCTCCGGACGTTCGACCGGGCCCCATCTGCATTTCGAGATTCTGAAGGACGGGCATTTCGTCAATCCGACGGCGTATCTCGCAAACTAGTCGGTCCATGGCCTTTCGACGCAGTTCCGCAAGCCGCAGTCTGACCAGCGGCCCCTTGGTGCTGACCTCGGAGCGTCGCTACGGGAAGTTGCTGGCCTTCTTCATCGCGCTGGCGCTTGTCGCTACCGCCGCGCTGTTCGGGTTCAGGTATTACGGCTACGAGTTCAGTGTCGGGCCGGCCCAGGAGGACGAGGTGCCCGAGATCGTGCTGCGCCTCGAAACCGAGAGGGAGGCCCTGCATGAACGCGTTGCGGCATTGAACGAATCGCTGGAGCGTGCCCAGCTCGATCTGCAGATCGCAGCCGTGACCCAGCAGGAGCTGGAGCGGCAGATCGTGGTGCTGAACGAGGAACTCGGCCGGCTCAGGGACGAGATGGAGTTCCTGAAGTCGGCTGGGGACGCGCGCTGAAGATCCAAGCCCTGTTACGTTTGGGACCTTGATTCAGCGGAACCGCGAGTCTAGGCTGTGAGGCCGGCGGCGCCGCTGACGGGAAACGCAAATTCGACGATGCAGCCCGCGCTGCAAGCAGGAGTCAATAATGTTCGGACGCAAATCGAAGAAGACCAACATCGAGGTCAACAAGCTCTCCAGCCTGATAGCCGACAATCTTCATATCGTCGGGGACATCCATTTTTCCGGCGGCCTGCGTATCGACGGCAAGGTCGAGGGGAACGTGATCGGCAAGAAGGGCGAGAAGAGCCTGGTGGTTCTCAGCGAAAAGGGCTGCATCGCCGGAAGGGTTCATTCCTACGATGCGGTCGTGAATGGAACCATCTCGGGCGATCTCGAAGTCGATCATTTCCTGGAACTTCATGCCGGCGCGAAGGTTTCCGGGAACATCACCTATCGGCAACTGCAGATGGAATGTGGTGCGACCATCGAGGGCCAACTTGTTCGCGTCGTCGACACCCCGCGGGATCCGAAAAAGGTGATCGGACTTGCGGCTCCGCAGAAGACGGCGGAGGCGAGCCCGGCCGATACTTCTCCGCGACAGGCGGACTCCGTACTACGCTGATCGACATCGGACGGGATCGCGACCCGGAGGCGCGGCTCCGGGCTCTCTTGCGGGCTTTCGGCCCTCGGAGCATGGGTGAGGAAGGGTATAATCGCTCCCTTGTTGACGGCGTGCGTCGTGTGCCTCCTTGCCACCCTCCGAAAAGATCGAAATGGCCGAAACTCTCAAGCTGCGCGGTAGCGCGGCATTGTCACCTGCGCGCCTTTCGCGCGCCGAGCGCGCGATGCGCGAGTTCCTTCCCAGGCTGAAAGGGCTTCAGGCAGACCACTGTTTCTTCGTAGAACTGTCGGGCGCGCTAGCGGCGGATGAAAGCGCGCGGCTGGCCGAACTCGTCGGGGCACATGGGCTCGCCGAGATATCCCGGCAAGGAACCTTGCTGCTGGTCGTCCCGCGCCTCGGAACCATTTCCCCCTGGTCGTCGAAGGCGACCGACATCCTCCATCAGTGCGGCTTCGACAAGGTCGTTCGAATCGAGCGCGGCACGGCCTGGACCGTCGCCTTGAACGAGCCCATGGACGAGCGCCATTTCAACGCAATCCTGCCGCTGCTCCACGATCGCATGACGGAGTCCGTCCTGCCGAGCCTGGACGCCGCCGATGCCCTGTTCCACCATTACGAGCCGCAAGCCCTTGCGAGCGTCGACATCCTCGCCGGCGGACGCGAGGCACTCGAAGCCGCGAACCTGGAACTGGGGCTGGCGCTGTCCGACGACGAGATCGATTACCTGATCGAGAACTTTGTACGCATCGGGCGAAATCCAACGGACGTCGAGCTGATGATGTTCGCCCAGGCGAACTCGGAGCACTGCCGCCACAAGATCTTCAATGCCGATTGGGTTATCGATGCCCGGCCGATGGACAAGACGCTTTTCGGCATGATCAAGGAAACGCACAAGGCGCATCCGCAAGGCACGGTGGTCGCCTATTCGGACAATGCCTCGGTGATCGAGGGCGCGATCGTTGACCGCCTGTATCCGGACGGGGACGGCGAATGGCGCTTCCACCGGGAACAGACGCATATTCTCGCGAAGGTCGAAACGCACAACCATCCGACTGCAATCTCGCCGTTCCCGGGGGCTGCCACTGGGGCCGGTGGAGAGATTCGCGACGAGGGTGCAACCGGACGTGGCTCGCGTCCGAAGGCCGGACTGACCGGTTTTTCGGTCTCGAACCTGCACATTCCGGACTTCATACAGCCGTGGGAGACACCGTATGGTCGGCCCGAGCGCATCGCCTCGGCGCTCGAGATCATGATCGAGGGCCCGATCGGGGGCGCCGCTTTCAACAACGAATTCGGGCGCCCGAATCTGGCCGGCTATTTCCGCAGCTTCGAGCAGGAAGTCATGGGTGAGGTGCGCGGCTATCACAAGCCGATCATGATCGCCGGCGGATTGGGAAGCATCCAGGCGCAGCAGTCGCTGAAGCTGCAGTTCGCACCGGGCACGCTGCTGATCCAGCTCGGTGGTCCGGGAATGCTGATCGGCCTGGGAGGTGGCGCCGCATCGAGTATGGCGACCGGCACCAACGCAGCCGACCTCGACTTCGCGTCTGTGCAACGCGGGAATCCGGAGATACAGCGCCGCTGTCAGGAAGTCATCGACCGCTGCTGGCAACGGGGTGAAACCAACCCCATCCTGTCCATACACGACGTGGGAGCGGGCGGTCTGTCCAACGCGATGCCCGAACTCGCCGACTCGGCGGGGCTCGGTGCGCGGCTGGAACTGCGCGAGGTGCATATCGAAGAGCCGGGCATGAGTCCGCGCGAGATCTGGAGCAACGAGTCGCAGGAGCGATACGTGCTGGCGGTCTCGCCGGAACGTCTCGACGACTTCCGGTCGATCTGTGAGCGTGAGCGCTGCCCGTTCGCAGTCCTTGGCGAAGCGAGCGGAGACGGCCATCTGACGGTCACGGATCGACACTTCGGAAACAAGCCGGTCGACATGGAGATGCAGGTGCTGTTGGGCAAACCGCCCAAGATGCTGCGCAACGTCTCGCGCCGCGCCGTGCATGTCCCGCCCTTCGACCTGACCGACATGGACTTGCGCGAGGCCTGTCTGCGCGTGTTGCGCCTGCCGACGGTCGCAAGCAAGAACTTCCTCATCACCATCGGCGACCGCTCGGTCGGCGGGCTGACGGCGCGTGATCAGATGGTCGGGCCGTGGCAAGTCCCGGTTTCGGACGTCGCAGTCACGGCCATGAGTTTCAGTGGGTACGTGGGCGAGGCCTTCGCTATGGGCGAACGCACCCCAGTGGCATGCCTGGATGGCCCTGCATCCGGTCGCCTCGCGGTCGGTGAGGCGATCACCAATATCGCTGCTGCCGATATCGAGGACATCGGCAAGATCAAGCTTTCCGCGAACTGGATGGCTGCCGCAGGGCACCGCGGCGAGGATGCCAGGCTATTCGATACGGTGGAGGCGGTGTCCGAGTTCTGCATGGCAGCGGGGCTGTCGATTCCGGTCGGCAAGGATTCCCTGTCGATGAAGACAACCTGGCAGGATGATGGAGTGGACAAGGCGGTCATTGCGCCGCTTTCGCTGGTCGTCACCGCTTTTGCACCGGTGAGCGACATTCGCCGCACGCTTACACCGCAACTGCGGCTTTCGCCCGAGACGCCCACCGAACTGCTGTTGATCGACCTCGGTGGCGGGCGCGATCGGCTCGGAGCTTCGGCTCTGGCACAGGTTCATGGTTCCGTCGGAGAGCATGCGCCGGACGTCGATCCGTTCCAGCTTGTGCGCTTCTTCGAACTGATCCAGAAGTTCCGGCGGGAGGATTTGCTGCTTGCCTACCACGACCGCAGTGACGGCGGCTTGTTCGTGACCCTGTGCGAGATGGCCTTTGCCTCGCATTGCGGCTTGTCGGTAGTCCTGGATACGGTGTGCTACGACCCGTACATGAATGACGTGGATGGGCTCGACAAGGTCCCGGATACGATCAAGGGGCGGCTCAACGACAGGCTGTTCGGCGGACTGTTTGCCGAGGAGCTGGGCGCGGTGGTCCAGATTCGCCGTTCAGACCGATCGCGCATCACCGGGCCGCTCGGTGAAGCCGGGCTTGCATACCATTTTCTGGGTGAGCCCAACGACAAGGACGAGATCCGCTTGTGGCGCAATGCGAAGCTCGTATTCGGGACATCACGGACGGAGCTGCTGCAAACCTGGGCTGAACCTGGATATCGGATCGCACGACTGCGTGATGACGCCGACTGCGCAAAGGAGGAGTTCGACTCGCTCGCCGACCAGGATGACCCGGGTCTTTCGATGTTGCTGACGTTCGACCCCGCCGAGGACGTCGCGGCGCCGATGATCGCGACCGGTGCCAGGCCCAGGATCGCGATTCTGCGCGAACAGGGGGTCAATTCACACAGCGAGATGGCCGCGGCTTTCGAGCGTGCGGGTTTTGCGCCTTGCGACGTGCACATGTCCGACCTCCAGGCTGGCCGCCATCGGCTTTCCGACTTCCACGGGATGGCCGCATGTGGTGGTTTTTCGTATGGCGATGTGCTGGGAGCGGGGCAGGGTTGGGCAAAATCGATTCTCTTCAATGCTGCACTGCGTGACGGGTTCGAGGCGTTCTTCGAGCGTACCGACACCTTTGCCCTGGGCGTATGCAATGGCTGCCAGATGATGGCGCACCTGGCACAGATCATTCCCGGCGCTCAGCACTGGCCCGTCTTCGAGCGCAATCGGAGCGAGCAGTTCGAAGCACGCCTGGCGATGGTCGAGGTGCTCGAGAATCCATCGATCCTGCTTGCCGGCATGGCGGGAAGCCGTATGCCGATCGTGGTGAGTCATGGAGAGGGGCTTGCAAGCTTCCAGCGCGGGACCGATCGCGACGACGCCTTTGCAGCAATGCGCTACATGGACAACCATGGCAGGGAAGCAGTGCGCTATCCGGCCAACCCGAACGGTTCGCCGGGGGGATTGACCGGTTTCACGACCGAAGACGGGCGTTTCACGATCATGATGCCTCACCCGGAGCGCAGCTTCAGAACGAGCCAGCTGAGCTGGCATGCGCCCGACGCCGGGGAAGATTCGCCATGGATGCGAATCTTCCGCAATGCACGGCTATGGCTGGAGTGAAGCGCAGCTCGGGCAGCTGCGACCAATTGCCGCAGGGCAGGGCTTGATTGACCCGTATCAAGTCCGGGTGCGGCTCAGCGTTTAGAATCAATTCGGCCATTGCGTCCGCACAAGGACTGGCGGCCCGGCGCGCATGCCTTTCGAGAGCCGCGCACGGGGCCATGTCGGTCGACCATGGGCCGTTTGTAAAGAATTGGGAGCCGTTGATGTCGTCTGGTTTGAGTCGTCTCAAGTTCGTCGCAATCGCTGTGGTGGCGGTGGTGCTTTCCGCATGCACTCCACCGGAGCCTCCGCGCTTCAATGCCGCGAACATGACGGGCATCGAATACGGCAAGGATTTCCGCATGCACGACGCCGACGGTCGTGAAAGAACGATCGCCGAGTTTCGTGGCAAGGTGGTGATGATCTTTTTCGGCTTCATCCAGTGCCCCGACATTTGCCCCACTGCGTTGCTTCGAGCGGTCGAGATCCGCAACTTGCTTGGTGAAGACGCCAGGCATATGCAGCTGCTCTTCGTGACGGTCGATCCCGAGCGTGACTCACCGGAAGTCATCAAGGCGTACATGGAGGCCTTCGACCCCAGTTTCATCGGCTTGCGCGAAAGCCCCGAGCGCACACGTGAGATTGCCGACTCCTTCCACGTGCTCTACAACAAGGTCCCGACCGGTGATTCCTACACCATGGACCACACCGCGACGACCTTCATCTTCGATCCGACCGGTCGCCTGCGTCTGGCGGCACCCCACATCATGCCGGCAGAGCTGATCGCCGACGACATTCGAACCCTGCTCAGAACCACCCGTTAATCGTTTCCCGGAGATTCAACATGAAGAAGCTGCTCGCCGTTTCCCTGCTGACCCTGTGCGTCGCCATGCCGGCAGTGGCGCAAGTCAAGGTCGACGACCCCTGGGTCCGTGCCACCGTGCCGCAACAGCGTGCCACCGGTGCCTTCATGCAACTGACCGCCCCCGTCGACGCCCGCCTTGTCGAGGTGCAGTCGCCGGCCGCTGCCGTGGTCGAGATCCACGAGATGACGATGGACAACGACGTGATGCGGATGCGGGCGATCGAGAGCCTCGACCTTCCGGCCGGCCAGACCGTCGAGCTCAAGCCGGGCGGCTATCACGTGATGCTGATCGATCTCAAGGCGCAGGCGAAGGAGGGCGATACGATCCCGGTGACACTCATCGTCGAGAACAAGGACGGCCAGCGCGAGACCATCGAGATCGCCGCGCCCGTGCGTCCGCTCAACCCGGCCCAGATGAAACACCGGCACGGACATGGGCACTGAGTTCGGGCCGGCTCAAGCGCACAAGCGATAGTCACGCATGATCCGCCTGCAAAAGCGACGACGCTTCACGGCCTGGATGACCGCCCTGGTCATCCTGCTGGGCGCGCTCACGCCGCTGATCTCGCAGGCGGGATACCAACTCTCGGGCGACGAAACCTGGCTCGAGATCTGCACTGCCAACGGCATCGAACGCATCGCACTGGGTGCAGACGCCGATTCTTCCGGTGGTGGGGATAAGCCATCCACCGGCAGCTGTGCCTGGTGCAATCTGCACGCGGGCTCCCCTGGCGTACCGACGCCGGACGCCACCTTTCCCATCCTTCACGGTGGCGCCGCCGCTTCGTATCCGGTCGCATACGATCCACTGCGACCGCACTTCGACTGGCCGACGGCACAGCCGCGCGCTCCGCCTCTCCACCTCTGAATTCCGATCATCGCCGATGACGACTCCGCGCTTCGCGCGGTGGCGTTCTTGATTCCTGCGGGACAAAGCACGCGGGGCGAGAGCATCAGTCGCCGGAGCCTTGCAGGCCCGCGCCAGCGCGGGGAAGGCCCGTCATCGCGCACCAGGCCCGTTTGAATTCACGTGCAGGTTGATGGCAATCACCATGAGTTGGATGCGCCCACAATTCGGTCATGCCCGATCCCGGGAGTCCGCGCTGCCTCGCATCGCGACCCTGGCCGCCGTGCTGTGCGGACACGGTGCACTGGCCGGATGGATCGTCCATTCGGCCGATGAACCCGTCACCGCGCCACAGGCGATTCGTATGGACGTGCGCCTGGTCGAGTTCCGTGCGCCCACCCATGCCGAGGCCGAGCCGATTGCAGCGCCCGTAGTCGAGCCCGAGGCGGTCGCCGTTGCCCCGCAATCCGACCCGGAGCCAGCGGAACCCGAGCCTGTCGGGGTGCCGAAGCCTGAGCCGAAGCCTGAGCCGAAACCCGAGCGGAAATCCGAGCGGAAATCCGAGCGGAAATCCGAGCGGAAATCCGAGCGGAAATCCGAGC
>DAOMNN010000017.1:0-20849 GCA_035443825.1 Rhodocyclaceae bacterium
CTGCTGTTGTGGGCCATGACCCTGTCCGTGTGGACCGTTGCGGTTACGATCTTCAGCCGCAATTTGCCGGAAGCCTTCATGGCGCGCGTCATCGGGGTGCTGGGCTGGATCAGCGCGGGCTTCATTTCCTTCACGCTGTTCACCTCGAATCCTTTCGAGCGCCTGCTGCCGGCGGTTGCCGAAGGGCGGGATCTGAATCCGCTGCTGCAGGATCCGGGCATGATCATCCACCCGCCGCTGCTGTACATGGGCTACGTCGGCTTTTCGGTTGCCTTTGCCTTCGCCATCGCCGCATTGCTCAGCGGACGCATGGACGCCGCATGGGCACGCTGGTCGCGGCCGTGGACGACGGTCGCATGGGTGTTCCTGACCGCTGGTATCGCGGTCGGCTCCGGATGGGCGTATTACGAGCTCGGCTGGGGCGGCTGGTGGTTCTGGGATCCGGTCGAGAACGCGTCGTTCATGCCCTGGTTGCTCGGCACGGCGCTGATTCATTCCCTCGCGGTGACCGAGAAGCGCGGCGCCTTCCGCAGCTGGACGATCATGCTTGCGATCGGCGCGTTCTCGCTGTCCCTGCTCGGTACCTTCCTGGTTCGATCGGGGGTCATCACCTCGGTGCATGCGTTCGCTGTCGATCCCGCTCGGGGACTGTACATCCTCGCACTGCTCGTGCTCGTCATCGGCATTTCGCTGGTGTTGTTCGCATGGCGAGCCCCGAAACTGGCCGGCGGGGGCAGTTTCGATCTGGTCTCGCGCGACTCGAGCCTGCTTGCGAACAACGTGCTGCTGGCGGTGGTCACCGGATCGGTGTTGCTCGGGACGCTTTATCCGCTGTTCCTGGATGCACTCAACATGGGCAAGATCTCGGTCGGGCCACCGTATTTCGAGGCGACCTTCGTGCCGTTGATGACGCCGGTGGTGATCCTGATGGTGATCGCTCCCTTCATCCGCTGGAAGAGTGACACGATCGGGCGTTTCGGACGCAGGCTGGCACCGGCGATGATTGCCAGCGTGGCTTTGGGGGTCGGGGTTGCGTTCGCTGTCGGCCATGTCACCTGGCGGACCGTGCTGGGGCTGAGCCTGGCGGCGTGGGTTCTCATCGGCAGCGTGCAGGTTCTGTACATGCGCCTGGCCGAACGGCGCGGGGCAGTCGCTGCGGCGAAACTGCGCGGGATTCCGGCTGCATGGTGGGGCATGTGGTTCGCCCACTTGGGCATAGGCATCTTCATTATCGGCGTGACCATGATCGGCAGCCTCGAGGCGCAGCAGGACATGCGCATGCGCGCCGGACAGACGACCCAGTTCGCGGGGTATACCTTTACGTTCCGCGGGGTGGTCGGTGTCGACGGACCGAACTACGAGGCTGCCCGCGCGACGCTCGACGTGCATCGCGGTGAGCGCCTGATCACGGTGCTGACGCCCGAGAAGCGCTACTATGTCGCCAGCCAGATGCCAATGACGCAGGTGGCCTTGCACATACGGCCATTGCGCGATCTCTACGTATCGTTGGGCGATCAACTCGAGGACGGCAGCTGGCTGGTCAGCCTGCATCTTAAGCCTTTCGTAAGCTGGATCTGGGCCGGGTGCATCCTGATGGGTCTGGGGGGGATTTTCGCTGCGGCGGATCGCCGTTATAGACGCCTCGCCGAGCGCACCCTGCCGGCCGGCTCGACGTCAACGCAAACGAGTTGAAGGTCAGATGAAAGCCAAGTTTCTTGTGCCCCTGGTTCTCTTCCTGGCGCTCGCCGGGTTCCTCGGCTATGGGCTCACCTTGAATCCGAGCGTCGTGCCTTCGCCGCTGGTCGACAAGCCTGCCCCGGACTTCCGGTTGGCCAAGCTCGAGACACCCGAAGAGCAGTTCGGCATCGCGGACATGCGCGGCCAGGTGTGGCTGCTCAATGTGTGGGCTTCGTGGTGTGTCTCCTGCCGCCAGGAGCATCCCATCCTGGTCGAGCTGAACCGTGGCGGCGTGATTCCCGTCATTGGACTCAACTACAAGGACGAGCGCAAGGATGCGCTCGGTTACCTTCGCGATCACGGCAACCCGTATGTCGTGACGGTCGCCGATCCGGATGGCCGCGTGGGCATCGACTACGGTGTTTACGGGACGCCCGAGACTTTTCTGATCGACCGTGAGGGGGTGATTCGCTACAAGCACATCGGTCCCATCACCCGCGACACCGTCAAGAACGTGTTGCTGCCCAGGATAGCGGAGTTGTCACGTGCAGGCTGAGCTGCTGTTGCGCCTGTCACGGGCGACGTTGCTGGCGCTGGCGCTGGTGGGCGTAGCGCTGGTCGTGCCCGCGGTGCAGGCGGCAGGCGAGGCGACGCCGGTCGTGGATGATCCGGTGCTCGAAGCCCGCGTCATGGACCTCTCCTACAAGCTGCGTTGCCTGGTGTGTCAGAACGAATCCATTGCCGAATCGCGGGCTCCGCTCGCGCTGGACCTGCGCAACCAGGTGCGAGAACAGTTCGCTGCGGGCAAGAGCGAGAAGGAAGTGATCGATTTTCTGGTGGCGCGCTATGGCGATTTCGTCCTCTACACGCCGCCTTTCAAGGCGACGACCGTCCTGCTGTGGATCGGGCCGGGGCTGCTGCTCATCGCCGGTGCGGGCTGGCTGCTGTTGCGTCTGCGGATCCGCGCGCGCGAACAGGGACCACACCTGACCGACGCCGAACGTGCGCGTGCCCGGGCCTTGCTCGAGGGCGCCCCTGCTGATTCCGAGGAGCAACATTCGTGACTGGTTTCCTGCTTCTGGCCGCCTTGCTGGTGGCCGGTGCCCTCTTGCTTGTCCTTCCGCCGATGCTCGGATTCGGGCGTCGCCGCAGGGTACATGCCGAACGGCAGCGTCAGGCCGATACGGCCTTGCTGGTGCTGCGCGAGCAGTTGGCCGAGCTCGAGGCCGACCACGCGTCGGGAAAGGTTCCGGATGCCGAATACGAGCGCTCCCGCGAGGAGCTCGAATTGCGCGCATTGGAAGAAGGGCGCACCGTCGACGATGGTTCCGATGCGCGGCCGGCCAGGTTCTGGGCGGCCGGGCTGGCGCTCGCGGTTCCGCTTGTGGCAGTGGTTGTCTATCTGGGAATCGGTGAGCCGGATGGTGTCGACCCGGAAAAGATTGCGGGTGATCCCGGTCACCAGGTCAGTGCTGCCGAGATGGCCGAACTGGTCGAGCAACTCGTCGACCGGCTGGAGCGCGATCCGAGCGATCCGACCGGCTGGTTGATGCTGGCGCGCTCGTACTCGATGATGGGCAACTTCGAAGGGGCTGCGCGCGCGTGGCGCCGCATCGGTGACAAGGCTCCGAATGATGCCGGGATTCTGGCCGACTGGGCCGACGTGCTCGTGGTCGCCCAGCATGGTGAATTCTCGGGGGAGCCGGACACGCTGATCGCACGTTCCCTGGCGCTGGAGCCGGACAACTTCAAGGCCCTTGCGCTGGCGGGTACGTCCGCGTTCCAGAGCGGTGATTTTGCGCTCGCCTCCAGTCACTGGGAGCGTATTCTCGACCGCGTCAATCCTGGCGACGAGGCCTATGGTTCGATCGTTTCCAGCATCAACGAGGCGCGAAGCCGTGGCGGGATGCCCTTGTTCGGCGAGCAATCGGCGCCGGCGCCGGTCGGCCCGGCGGCATCGGCTGACAGTGCCGTGGAGCCACTGCGGGTGAATGGTGTGGTAAGTCTCGCGGCGGAACTGGCTGCGACGATGCGTGCGGACGAGACGGTCTTCGTGTTCGTCCGCCCCGCCGAAGGCGGTATTCCGCTCGCGGCCCTGCGCCTGTCGGCGGGAGACCTCCCCGCGCGGTTCGACTTCGACGGCGTTCCGTTGATGGCAGAGGGCCCACTGCCGTCACGCGTGATCGTCGCTGCACGTCTGTCGCGATCTGGTGATGCAGGCGCACGCGCTGGTGATCTGGAGGGCTTCTCCGAATTGGTCGCCCCTGACGCCGACGACGTTCAGGTGGTGATCGACAAGGTTCGCGAGTAATCGCGCAAGGCGCTCGCGGGGCGCGTACCCATGGTCACCGATCGACTGAGGTGAGCGAATGAACCGTTGCTATGCCGTTGCCCTTGTTGCGCTGCTGAGCTTCGTGCTTGCGGGCACATTGCATGCGTCCGAGGCGCTTGCGCCACGCATCACCCTGGCATGCGGCGGAATCGGGGAAGACGAGTCGGCACGGATGCGGGCGCTCGAGAAGGCGCACGCGCTGACGATGATCTTTGCGCTAAGGGATGGCACCTACATCGCCGACGTCATGGTTCGGATCGAGGATCCTCTGGCTGACTTGCATGTCGAACGTGTGTGCGGTCCCATCGGGCTCGTGGATGTGCCTGTGCCCGGGCGCTACCGGGTCGTGGCCCGTTTCGGAGCTCACGCCCAGGAGCATTGGGTCGAACTTCGACCGTTCGGTGGTGACAGACTCGTGCTGCGCTGGTGACAACGATCCAATGAGGGCCGGTGCGGCCCTCATTGGCGAGGCTGCCTTGCGCCTTATTGCCCGGCGCAGCCGCAGCCGCCACCGCCGCCGCCACAGCCACCGCCCGTCTGCTGAGATGCGGCAGTACCCGCGGCCGCAGCCGGTGCCGCTTCGCGCGGGGAGAGCTGGATGCTGAAATCGATCACGATGTTGCCCGGTTCGCGGGCGACATAGCTGATTCCGACCTGGGCACCATAGCGCTGCTGGATCTGCCCGAGCAGCGGAATCGGGTCGTGGTCATTGACAAAGCGCATCGTTTCGCCGTCCTGGAGCGACTCCAGGGCGCCGAAGATGGCCGCATGGCGAAAACGCTTGGCCACGCCACGGGCGTCGAAGGGAAATACGGGGTCATTGAAAGCTGGCGATTGGCTCATCTCGGGATCCTTGGGGCGGAGTTCGGAAGATGGATGCTAGTACCGGGGCCAGCCCCTCACCTTGAGCCAGAACAAGAAATCGGCTGCTCTCATGCAGTGGCAGGTAGCCGCCCGATTGCCACGTGTTTCATGCAGCTCGGCGTTGCATCGCGGACTGGCGCGCAACCAGTCTCTCCATGAGGCGCAGGTCGCGCGATTTCAGGCGCAACGCGGCGTCGACCCACACATCCGCGACACTCCGAAGCTCCTCGCGCGTGATCGGATTGGCGATGGCTTTCGCCGCACGCAGGGCGCGAATGCCATTGCGCGACCTGTTCTCGCGGGCGATGTATTCGTAGACCGCCTCCTCGCCCTTTCCGTCTTCGGCCAGTACATCCACGACGCCCAGTTCGTGGAGCTCCTCGGCCGTGAATATCTTTCCCGAAAGGATCATCCGCTCCGCGCGCGCGGGGTCGAGCTTCCGCGACAGAATGCTGAATGCGCCCATCCCCGGGAAAAGGTTGAAGAGGATCTCCGGCAGGCCCATCCGCGCGCCGCGTTCCGCAACCATGACGTTCGCGAACATCGCGGCCTCGAATCCGCCGCCCAGTGCTTCGCCCTGCACCAGTGCCACGGTGGTGACGTCACGGTTGTCGAGATGACTCAGGTTGTTCCATTGCAGTTCGATGCAGGCATGGGCGTATTGGCGCAGTCCGCTCCGGTTTCGGTTGATCACCAACTCTCTGAACAAGGCTAGATCACCACCCAGGTTGAATACTCCAGGCACTGCCGACGCCATGACGACATAGTCGACCATCTGGCGTTTCGGGTGATCGAGTTCGGCCGCGAGCAGGTCGCACATCCGCTCGAGCTCCGACAGCAGTTGCGGGGTGAAACAGGAGCGCGGGGCCGCGTGCATGTAGCACCACACAACCCGATGCTGCGAATCATAGCGAAGAGACAATTGCCGGAACTTGTCCTTGTGGATACTCGTCTTGGCGTTCTGACTGGCTTGTCCGCTCATGGACCATCTCCCCGGTAGCGTTTCGTGCCCACTGGGGCCTGCTACCCCAATTGGTCACTATCGAGGATATGCGAGCGGACGCTTACCGAAAGCCCGGAACAAGGCGGGGTTTGCGCCTCAATTCGGCCCATCGGACAATTGGAGGGAAATCAGTTCCGAGACATCATGAAGCCGGGCGACTCAGGTGTCGCGCGAGGACTCGAACGGCGCAACCGCGCCGAGCTGCTTGGGTGCGCATCGGCGCGTCCTGATCGTTTCGGCCAGATCGTCCGCCGGCGCCGGCCGGGCGATCAGATAACCTTGCATCTCGTCGCACCCGCTGTCGACCAGAAGCTTCCATTGTTCGATGGTCTCCACACCTTCCGCGATGACCTTGAGCCCGAGACTGTGCGCAAGGGCGATCGTTCCCTGTGCGATGGCGAGGTCGTTGCCGTCGATGGTGATGTCGCGAATGAAGGTGTGGTCGATTTTCAGCGCATCCAGTGGCAGGCTGCGCAGTCGTGCGAGCGACGAATATCCGGTTCCAAAGTCATCGATGCTCAACCGGATTCCCATGGCACCGAGTTCCCCAAGCATCAGGGTGGCATTGTCGGGGTCGCGCATCGCAACGCTTTCGGTCATTTCGAACTCGAGATGGCGCGGCTCGAGTCCGTACTGCCGCACGATTTGCGAGACGGTGTCGGCCAATGTGGTCTGTGTGAGCTGCCGGGCCGACAGATTCACCGCAACCCGCGGCGGTTCCAGTCCGCCGTCGATCCAGGCACGTATCTGTCGACACACCTCGCGCAGTACCCATTCGCCGATTTCGTTGAT
This sequence comes from Rhodocyclaceae bacterium, assembly GCA_035443825.1. GTDB lineage: Bacteria > Pseudomonadota > Gammaproteobacteria > Burkholderiales > Rhodocyclaceae > DAOMNN01. The sequence goes on from DAOMNN010000017.1 coordinate 6,669, forward strand.
CAGATCGGACTCCTCTGCGACCGAGATGAAGCAGGCAGGTGCCTGTAGCCCGGCCTCGGTCGACTTCCAGCGCACCAGGGCTTCGACTCCGGTCAGAGTCCCGTTGAGGTCTACCTTGGGCTGATAGTGCACGGCCAGGCCGTCCAGACGGATCGCCTCGCGAAGCTGATTCTCCGTGTTCAGTCTGTCCAGTACGGCCTCGTTCATTTCCGGGGAGAAATAATGGAAGCGCGCTCCACCCTGCGCCTTGGCGACGTACATGGCGATGTCGGCATACTTGATGAGCTTGCTTACATCCCGGGCGTCCTGAGGGCAAAGGCTGATCCCTATGGAAGGTGAAGTGTAGAGCTCGTGCCCTTCGAGCACATAGACCCGAGACAGCGACTCGACCAGCTTGGCCGCAATCTGGGTCGCGTCATCGGGCAGCGAAAGATGGGACAGCAGCAGCACGAACTCGTCGCCACCGAGACGCGCGACCGTGTCCGACGCGCGCACGCAGCCCCTGAGCCGAATCGCAACTTCGATCAGCAGACGATCGCCGATCTCGTGCCCCAGCGAATCGTTGATGGTCTTGAATCGATCGAGATCGAGTACGAGGACGGCCAGGGAGCGCTCGGCGCGCAGCGCATCCGCAATCGAATGCTCGAGTATCGTTTCGGCCGCCATCCTGTTGGCGAGGCCGGTGAGCGAGTCGTGGCGTGCAAGGTGATGCTGGTCGTGCAACAGGCGCATGTGCCGATCGTTGAGACGACCGAGCTGGGTCAGCACCAGCCCGGTCATGGACGCCAGCGTCAGGATCGACGCGACCCAGCTGAATGGATTGTGCAGGAAGGCGACGGCATCGAAACGCTGGGTGACCAGTCCCAGGGTCAGCAGGATCCCCACCAGCGCGACCGACGCCACGCTCAGCGCTGCTGCGAACAGACCGCCGCGGAAGCCGAAGAAGGATGCCGATACGAAGCAAAGCGCCATGTAGACCGCCGCCGAATTGCCGGCAAGGCCGTAGAGGATCAGCCCTGCCGTGCCAGCGACGTAGAGCAGTATGACGATCAGCCAGGCGATGCGCTGGACACCGATGCGCATGCGCATCAGGTAGACGGTGATCAGACACAGGAAGAGCAGGGAGTGAACCAGGCTCAGGGGGTTTCCCAGGGCCAGATTGCGCACCATGTTTCCGAGGAAGAGCACCGAAGCGGCAATCGTGCCGACAGCCAGGGTGCTCATGACGACATCTTCGCGGATCGCGCGCACTTTGCCGGCGAGCTCTTGCGGGAATGGAGGCATGTGTGATCGCGATCCGTTCGGTGCGTACAGTTCAGTCTACTCCAACGCGCCGATGCAAAGTTGCCGCGTTACTTGTCTGTGCTAGCCGCAGCTGCCTGGTCGAAGGCTGGATTCATGAATCCGCGGCATTGCCGACATACTCGAAGCGGACCCGCTTGACGTTGCACAGCAGCTCGTAGGAAATCGTTCCGGCCGATTCCGCAACGCGGTTGACGGGAATGTTGCTGCCCCACAACTCGACCACGCTTCCGGGACCGCTATCCGGAATGTCGGTCAGATCGATCGTCAACATGTCCATGGAAACGCGCCCGACCAAACGGGTACGGATTCCGTCCACCGCCACCGGCGTGCCGTCCAGCGCACTTCGCGGATAGCCGTCCGCGTAGCCGATTGCCACCAGGCCAACGCGGGTCGGCCGTTCGGTGTGGAAACGCGCGCCATAGCCGATCGGTGTGCCGCTCGGCAGCTCGCGAACGCTGACGACCCTGCTCTCGAGCGTCATTACGGGCTGCAGGTGATTGGGCTCGCCAGGCATCGGATCCGCACCGTAGAGCAGAATCCCCGGGCGTGCCCAGTCCCGGCAGGCAGCCGGCCACCCCAGAATGCCGGCCGAATTGGTCAGGCTGCGCGAGCCGGGCAGGTCGCGGGTCGCCGCATCGAAGGTCGCGACCTGTTCCGCGGTCGTGATCACGTGGGGTTCGTCCGCGCGTGCCAGATGGGTCATCAGCGCGATCTCACCGACGCCTTCCGCGTCGTCGAGGCGCTGCCAGATTTGCGTGACCTCTTCGGGCTGAAAGCCGGCACGGTTCATGCCGCTGTTGATCTTGAGCCATACGGAAAGCGGCCGTTCGATTCGAGCCGTCTCGAGCATTCTGACCTGCTCGCCGTGGTGCACGACGATCCACAGGTCATGCCTTTCGACCAGTTCGAGTTCCGATGCTTCGAATACGCCCTCAAGTACGAGGATCGGTCGCGTGATCCCTGCCCTGCGCAGCTCGATGGCCTCCTCGATGATCGCGACCGCGAAGCCGTCCGCATCGGCTTCGAGCGCCCGTGCGCACGGTATGGCGCCGTGGCCATAGGCGTTCGCCTTGATCACGGCGAGTGCCCGTGCGCCGTGGCGGCGACGGGCGAGGGCGTAGTTGTGACGCAATGCGTCGAGGTCTATCAGAGCGCGGGCGGGTCTCATCTGGCGGCGGGAGTCACGTTGGCCATGGTGGGCGAAAGCGCTACTTTGCCACAATGCCCGAAAGGAGGTGGGCCGGGTGCGAGTCAGTGCACGAAACGCCCGGTCGAACGCACCATCGACAATTCCACATAACGCGATCCGGCCCGCCGGTCGGGCCCGAAACTCACCTCGAACCCGCCGATGCTGACGTCGCTCATGCTTTCGAGTCCCTGAACGATGCGCTCCGGCGTGACCGTGCCTCCTGCTCGGCGAATTGCCTCGATCAGCACCTTCGCGGCGATGTAGCCCTCCAGCGTCGTATGGTTTACCTCGACGTCCCGGCCGGTGGTCTCGATGTCGCGCTGGAATTCCCTCACGATCTGCCATGAACGCGAGGTCGGCGGCGGCACGACCTGCGAGATCACCACACCGTCGGCGTCGTCGCCAAGTTCCTCTACCAGTTGATTGCTGCTGACCACCGACAGGCCGAAGAACTGGGCGCGCTTGCCGAGCGCACGATATGCGCGGATGAAGTTGACCGATGCGGTGCCGGCAGATGCCAGGATGACCGCGGCGGGATCGGTCGCAGCGACGTCGGCAGCCGCCTGAGCCGCGTCGTAGGTGCCTGCGACGATCGCACCGACCGCCGCGGGTTCGAGACCGAACCCGGCCATGGCGAGTTCGGCGCTCTTCAACCCGGAGCGGCCGAACGGATCATCCTGATACGCGATCGCTATATTGCGCACGCCGACCGTTGTCAGATGGCGGACCATTTGCTTCATTTCGTCGACGTAACTGGCGCGGACGTGAAACAGATATCGTGCGTCGCCGTTGCGCAGTTCGGGCGCGCCTGTAAGGGGGGCCACCAGCGGCACGCGTGCCTGTTCGGCGAGCGGGGCACAGGCCATCGTCGGCCCCGTGCCGGCATAGCCGAGCAGCGCGACGACACCGTCGGTGCCGAGGAATCGCTCCGTGTTGGCCTTGCACTTGTCGGCGTTGTAGGCGTCGTCGACAACCACGAGGCGGAGCTTGCGCCCCGAAATGCCGCCACGGGCATTGATCGCGTCGAACTGAAGGCTGATTCCCTGAGCGTAGAGGATGCCGTTTGCCGCCATCGGCCCCGACAACACCACCGACTGCCCGATGACGATGTCGGAGCTCTGGGCTGCAAGCTGGCCCGGGAGGATGCTCAAGCCAAGAATGGAAAGTGCGGCGCAGACGGCGCGGCGCCCGCGCGCGAACCAGCTAGTCATGAAGTCGTCTCCAGTCGACCGTGCAGTCCCGGTCTAGGTCACTGTATTGATACGGATGGATTTGTTAATGGGCTTTGTCTTGTATCGATAGGATCGATTTAACACGGTCGGGCTGGCGATGCAATGAATCGGGCATCCTGTCGCACCCTTGTCCGCCTTGCGGAGGTGAGCGGGCGACGAACGGCAAGGAATGCTGCCGGCGGCGCGATCAGATGCAAGAGCTGTGGCAGTGAGGAAACTGACTGAGCTCGATGGGCGGGACGGCCGGTGGGGAGGTCGTCGGTCCGGTGCGGGAAACGGTTACTGAATCGGGACGCGCAGTCACGTCTGATTCCGTACGTCGACCACGCGGATACCGGGGATTCGATGAAATGCGTCTGCGCTGAGGCGGACGACGGTGTGTGGCGTACCCGCAGCCGCCCATATGGGGTCGAGCGTCCACAGGTGCTTGTCGACGAGAATGGTGACCGGTCCGATGTGGCCGACCGGGGCGACACCACCTATGGCGAATCCGGTCCTGCTGCGCACGAATTCGGCGTCTGCCTTGCTTACGGGTTCGTCGAGTTCGGCACGCAGTTTTTTCTCGTCGATGCGGTCGGCGCCGCTTGCGATCACGAGCACGCATCGGTCGCTGTGCTTGCCGCGAAACACGATGGATTTGGCGATCTGCGCGACGTCACAGCCGATTGCGGCAGCGGCCTCGACGCTGGTTCGCGCCGATTCATCGGTGTGGACGATCTCTGCCGTGATCCCGAGGCGGGCAAGTGCGTCCTCGACGCGGGTGCGCGAGGTCCTTGCCGAGCCAAGCTCGGGCCGGATTGCGGGGGGAGTGTCGGAGTTCATGCGCCGGGATTGTCCCGTTTTACGTCGATCAGGGGAAGTATCCCGTCGAAGCGGAAGCGTTCGCGGCCCGGTTCGAGTTCGGTCATCGGCTCGCACGGTTTCAGCGTCGCGAGACTGCGCCGGGTGAGATCCTGATAGCAACGGGTGCCGTCGACCTTCCAGTTCATCTCCTGCTCGGTCAGTTCGCGCATGACTTTGGCGGGCATGCCAGCGGCCAGCATGCGGGGCGGGATTTCCATTCCGGCCTTGACGAAGGCGCATGCTGCGACCACCGCCGACTCGCCGACATGGGCGCGATCCATGATGACTGCGTTCATTCCGATCAGCGCATTGCGGCCGATGCGACAGCAATGCAGGATTGCGCCGTGCCCGATGTGACCTTCGGCTTCCACGACCGTGTCGAGACCGGGGAAGCCGTGCATTACGCAGGTGTCCTGGATGTTCGAGGCTTCCTCGAGCACGATGCGCCCGAAGTCGCCGCGCAACGAAGCCAGCGGCGCGACATAGCAGCGCGGCCCGATGATGACGTCCCCGATCAGCACGGCATCGGGGTGCACGTAGGCGCTGGGGTGGATGACCGGCTTCAGGCCGTCGATTTCATAGCAGGGCATCGTTCGATTTCCGGTGGTTGCAGGGTGGATTCCTCGGGCACGGATGGGGCTCGCCGCGGCAACTTCTGGCGTGCCGAGCGGAGGGGGCTTGCGGGGGAGGAAAGGCGATGACTGTCTGAGCCCGGCGAAGCCGGGCGAGTTTCATCGCCGCCCCCGCAAACCCCCGAAGCGAGGGAAGCCGCAGGCCACGACAGCAGGCGCCGCGGCGAGCCCCGTCCGTGCCCGCCCGGACGCAATGCTATTCGACGTGATAGCGTCGCTGCACTACGCGGAAGCGGTTTGCGACGAAGGCCGAGTCCGTATACGACGCGTTTGCAGCCGGGTTCATGCCGACCCCATGATAATCGGAGAAGCCCGCCGACTGATTGACGTACACGCTGCTGGTGAGGTTGATCGAAAGCGCAACGCCGGCACGGCAGCAGGCTTCGCTCATCGCATCGATGACTTCCTGGCGGGTCGAGTGGACGCCCACCGTGAGTGCGCCACGTTCCTTCACGATGCGTTCCGACAGCGCAATCGCGGCATCGCTGTCGGCGGCTCGCACGACGAAGGAGATCGGGCCGAAGCGCTCTTCCATGTAGCTCTTCTCGTCGGCAGCATCACAACTCAGGAGCACCGGTGAATGTACCTCCGCGTTCGGGAACTGTGGATGCTCGATCTTTTGCGAGGCCAGCACGATCTTGCCGTACTGTCCGGCCTCGGCGATGCGGCGCAAGGTGTCCGGGGACTGGATCGCACCGAGCACGGCCGTGGCCACATTGACATCCGCAAGCAGCTTTCCGATCGATGCGCCCAGATCGGCTGCCACCTCGTCGAAGGACTTGTGCCCCTGATCGGTGTCGATGCCGCCTGCCGGAACGATGATGGCCTGGGTGGTGGTGCACATCTGTCCGGAGTAAAGGCACAGCGAGAACGCGATATTGCGCAGCATGCCCTTGTAATTGTCGGTGGACTCGATCACGAGATTGTTCACGCCCGCCAGTTCGGCATACACCTGTGCTTGCCGCGCATTGTCCATCAGCCATTGACCGAAGGCGCTGCTGCCGGTGAAGTCGATCGTCTTGACCGCGGGGTCGGTGGCCAGTGCCTGCGTGTCCTCGTTCTTCCGGTAGACGGCCAGACTGACCAGATTCGGGTCCAGTCCCTGTTCGGCGAGCACCTCGCGGGCGATTGCAACCGTGATCGCGGCAGGAAGGACCGCATTGTTGTGCGGCTTGACGATGACCGGGTTGCCGGTCGCAAGGGCTGCGAACAGGCCGGGATAGGTGTTCCAGGTCGGGAAGGTGCTGCAGCCGATCACCAGTGCGACACCGCGACCGACGATCTCGAAATGCTTCTTCATCCGCAACGGGGGATTCTTGCCCTGGGGCTTTTCCCAGATTGCGTCAGCCGGAATCCGGGACATTTCGTCCCATGCGTAGGCGACTGCTTCGAGGCCGCGGTCCTGTGCGTGCGGCCCTCCCGCCTGGAATGCCATCATCCAGCCCTGACCGGTAGTCAGCATGACCGCGTGCGCCAGTTCGAAGCTTCTCTTGTTGATGCGATCGAGAATCTCCAGGCAGACGCCGACGCGGCCTTCCGCACCCACCTTGCGCCAGCCCTCCTGTGCCGTGAGTGCGGCAGCGATGAGCGCTTCCCCTGAACACACCGGGTAGCGGATGTCCAGGGTCACGCCGTAAGGCGAGCGCTCGGTGGCGGCATGATCGACACATCCGGGCTGATCCAGCACAAAATCATGGCCGAAACGGGCCTCGACGGACTTCCTTCCGTCTTCGTCGGCCGTTTCCCCGTAAACCCTGGGGCTCGGCATCTCGGGATAAGGGGTCCAGTAGCCGCGCTCGCGGATGGCCTTGACGGCCTCCTCGATCACCTGCCTGTGCTTCTCGAACAGAGGGTGGGTCATTATTGTGTCCTCCAGATTATCGGGGTCGGGGTTGGGTCCTGGATGCGCAGTTCTGCGGCTGCGCCGAGGTCAGGAAAAAGAGCTTGTCTCTTGATGTTGATCAAGGCTACTATTGATTGACCGGTCGGTCAAACGACCGAGCGCAAGTACACGAATTTTCGGTCCGATGCAGCCACGATCCTCAGAAGATGGCGTACGCAACCCGGAAATGCAAGCTCGCCCTGAGGGGGGTTGGAGGAGGTACGAAGAGTGAGTTTTGAAACCATTCGTCTGGACATTGCGAATGGCGTCGCGACCCTGACGCTGAACCGTCCTGATCGTCTCAACAGTTTCAATGACTTGATGCACGAAGAGGTGCGCAATGCGCTCGACCTCGTGCGTGCGGGACGTGCCGAGGGCAGCGCACGCGTTCTCGTCCTCACCGGGGCAGGCCGCGGGTTCTGTGCGGGGCAGGATCTTTCCGACCGGAGTGTCGCTCCCGGCGATGCTGCAATCGATCTGGGTGCTTCTGTCGAGAAGAATTACAAGCCCCTGGTAATGAGCCTGCGCAATCTGGACATGCCCGTCATCGCCGCTGTCAATGGCGTGGCAGCTGGTGCCGGCGCCAATATCGCCCTTGCCTGTGATCTCGTTTTCGCGGCACGCTCGGCGAGCTTCATCCAGTCGTTCTGCAAGCTCGGACTCATCCCCGATACGGGCGGTACGTGGATTCTTCCGCGGCTGCTCGGGCCGGCACGCGCGCTCGGGTTGGCCCTCCTGGGCGACAAACTTTCCGCGGAACAGGCAGAAGAGTGGGGCATGATCTGGAAGTGTGTCGACGACGAAACCCTGATGCCCGCCGTGAAGGCGGTTGCCGAGCAGCTCGCACAGGGACCGACCTTCGGTTATACCCAGACCAAGAAGGCCATCTGGGCGAGTTCAACCAATGACTTCGCGCACCAGTTGGAGCTCGAACGCAACATGATGACCGTGTGCGGTCAGTCGAACGATTATCGTGAAGGCGTCGCCGCCTTCATGGAAAAGCGCGCCCCGCGGTTCAAGGGCGACTGAGCCGTGGCGCCGCTTTCCTCCGACGTGAAGGTGCTGGTGGTCGGCGCTGGCGCAATGGGCAGTGGCATTGCCCACGTTGCCGCACTTTCCGGGCATACCGTATATCTCTACGACACCCGCCCGGATGCTCCCGCACAGGGGCGGTCGGGAATCGAATCAGATCTGCGCTTTCTGGTGGGCAAGGGCCGGCTCGCCGAAGCCGATGCCGCTGCGGCACTCGAGCGGGTCGTTCCGCTCCTGCGGCTTGAGGAGGCGAAGGACGTTGGTCTGGCGATCGAAGCCATCGTGGAGAATCTCGAGGTCAAACAGACCCTCTTCCGCGAGCTCGAGTCCCTGCTCGGCGCAGAGGCGATCCTCGCGACCAATACCTCCTCGCTGTCGGTGACCGCGATCGGTGCAGCGCTGGCGCGGCCCGAGCGGCTGGTCGGGATGCATTTCTTCAACCCGGCACCGAGAATGAAACTGGTCGAAGTGATTTCCGGCCTCGCAACCGATCGCGACGTCGCCGAAGCCGTGCACGCAACTGCCAGAGCGTGGGGCAAGGTGCCCGTGCATGCGCTGTCGACACCCGGATTCATCGTCAATCGCGTGGCTCGTCCCTACTACGCTGAAGCACTCAGAATCGTCGGTGAGCAGGCCACCCGGCCCCAGACCGTCGACGCGATCATGCGCGAATGCTGCGGCTTCCCGATGGGGCCGTTCGAGCTGATGGATCTCATTGGGCTCGACGTGAACTTTGCCGTGACATCCTCGGTTTTCAACGCCTTCTTCGGGGATCGACGCTACACCCCCAGCCTCCTGCAACGCGAACTCGTCGATGCCGGCAGGCTCGGTCGCAAGACCGGTCACGGATTCTACGATTATGCGCACGGCGCGGTTCGACCCGAACCGCAGACCGAGGCCGAGCAGAAGGCCGAACCCATGGTGACCGCCGTCGGCGATCTGGGGATCGCGGCCACGCTCATCGGGCGGATGGAGAAGGCGGGTATCGAGGTCAGGCGTACCCAGGGGGAAGGTACGGCAGCGGGGCCGGGGCATGGATGGATTCGCATCGGGCACGCAAGACTCGAGCTGTCGGACGGACGTACCGCGACGCGGCGCGCATTCGAGGAGCAGGTGCCCCATCTCGTGCTGTTCGATCTGTGTCTCGACTATGCCGAGACCGGCCGCATCGTCCTGACCCACGCCGACCAGTGCGGCGCAGGCGCGTTCGCCAGCGTGGTCGGAACGCTGCAGCAAGCGGGGCTGGCGGTGACCCGCATCGATGACGTGGCCGGCATGGTCGGGCTGCGCACGGTGGCGATGCTGGCCAACGAAGCGGCCGACGGGGTACTTCAGGGCATAGGTTCCGCGAGCGACATCGATACCGCGATGCGCTACGGGACGAATTACCCGAAGGGGCCGCTCGAATGGGCCGATACCCAGGGCGTCGCATATGTCGCACGCGTCCTCGCGAATCTGCGCGAACACTATGGAGAGGAGCGCTACAGGGTGTCTCCCCTCATACAAAGAAAAGCATTCAACGGAGAGAGTTTTCATGAGTGAAGCGGAATACCGCGACCGCAGTGCCGGTCTCGATCCACAGAGTCTGGCCGAGCGCGTCGGGGAGGGCATGTTCGCCGCCGACAACGCGTCCCATTGCCTGGGAATGGTGATGGAGGAGATCGGGCCCGGTTATGCGAGGCTGTCGATGACGGTGCGCGAGAACATGCTCAATGGCCTGCGCATGTGCCACGGGGGCTTCATCACCACTTTGGCCGACTCGGCATTCGCATACTCATGCAACAGTTACAACGAACAGACGGTGGCGCAGGGTATTGCCGTCGAATTCCTTGCGCCGGCCCGGCCGGGCGACGTGCTCACAGCCGAGGGCCGCGAAGTGGCGTTGGCCGGACGCACCGGTCTCTACGACATATCGGTCGTCAATCAGAAGGGTGAACTCATCGCCGTGCTGCGCGGCAAATCCTACCGGTTGAAGGGCCGCGCAGTAGTGGAGCTTTAGGCTCGATTTCGAAAACGCAGACGTAGTCGGCACAAGAGCGGGGACGACCCGCTGCCGGAAACAGGAGGAGACAGGATATGCCAGTGAAGACGCCCGCACCGGGTGATTTGGAGCCGATCGAAAAAGCCGGCGAGGATGAACTGCGCGCTTTGCAGCTCGAGCGGCTGAAATGGAGTCTTCGCCACGCCTACGAAAACGTTGCCCATTATCGCAAGGCCTTCGACGCCAAGGGTGTGCACCCGGACGATCTCAAGACGCTTGCGGATCTCGCGAAGTTTCCGTTCACGACCAAGGCCGACCTGCGCGACAACTACCCATTCGGGATGTTCGCGGTGCCGCGCGAAAAGGTCGCGCGGGTTCATGCTTCATCGGGCACGACGGGCAAGCCGACGGTGGTCGGCTATACGCTCAAGGATATCGACACCTGGGCGACGGTGATGGCCCGCTCCATCCGCGCGGCGGGCGGTCGTGCCGGCGACATGGTGCATGTGGCCTATGGCTACGGACTGTTCACCGGTGGACTGGGCGCCCATTACGGTGCCGAGAAGCTCGGCTGCACGGTGGTCCCGATGTCGGGCGGCCAGACCGAAAAACAGGTCCAGCTCATTCAGGACTTCAAGCCGGACGTGATCATGGTCACGCCGTCCTACATGCTCACCATCCTCGACGAAATGGATCGCATGGGGATCGACCCCAGGACCACGTCGCTCAAGATCGGCATCTTCGGCGCCGAACCATGGACCGAGGCCATGCGCCAGGCCATGCAGGAGCGCTCCGGCATGGATGCGGTGGACATCTACGGATTGTCCGAGGTCATCGGTCCGGGGGTGGCCAACGAGTGCATCGAAACCAAGGACGGTCTGGTCATCTGGGAGGATCATTTCTATCCCGAGATCATCGATCCGGTGACCGGCGAGGTCCTGCCCGACGGTTCGGAGGGTGAGCTGGTGTTTACGTCGTTGACCAAGGAGGCGATGCCGATCGTGCGCTATCGTACGCGCGACCTGACCCGCCTGATGGCGCCGACCGCGCGGAGCATGCGGCGCATGGCCAAGATCACCGGCCGGTCCGACGACATGCTGATCATCCGGGGCGTGAATGTCTTTCCGACCCAGATCGAAGAACTCATCTGCAAGATCCCGAAACTCGCGCCGCATTACCTTCTGGAGGTGGACAAGCAGGGGCATCTGGATACGCTGACGGTCAAGGTCGAGATCAATGCCGAGGTCGACGTCGGGCGCCATCCCGAGCAGAAGCAGGCGCTGGGCAAGGAGTTGCAGCATCACATCAAGAGCCTGATCGGGGTGAGCGCAACCGTGTTCGTGGGAGAGCCGTTCTCGATCGAGCGGGTGACGATCGGCAAGGCAAAGCGCGTGGTGGATCGTCGCCCGCGCGACTGATTGATGCCGGAGCCCGGGTGCGCGGACGCGCGGACCGGGCAGGCAAGGAGAAGTGTATGTATACGCAGGCGCTGGACATCCCCGACCGCAAGCCGGAGGGGCAGGAGAGCCGGCTGGCGGAGAATGAGGCCTATCAGGCGGAGTTCGACGCGAAGATCGATGCGGGTGGGTTTATCGAGCCCAAGGACTGGATGCCCGAGTCCTACCGCAAGACCCTCATCCGTCAGATCAGCCAGCATGCACACTCCGAGATCGTCGGGATGCTGCCCGAGGGCAACTGGATCACGCGGGCGCCGAGCCTGAAGCGCAAGGCCATTCTGCTGGCCAAGGTCCAGGACGAGGGTGGTCACGGCCTGTATCTGTATGCAGCTGCGGAAACTCTCGGCGTCTCCCGCGACGATCTGACCGATGCGCTGCTCTCGGGCCGCGCCAAGTACAGTTCCATATTCAACTATCCGACCCTGACCTGGGCGGATGTGGGCGTGATCGGCTGGCTCGTCGACGGTGCCGCGATCATGAACCAGATTCCTTTGTGCAAGTGCTCCTACGGTCCCTATGCACGGGCGATGGTGCGTGTGTGCAAGGAGGAGTCCTTCCATCAGCGCCAGGGCTACGATGCGCTGCTGGAGATGATGAAGGGCACGCCCGAGCAGCGCGAGATGGTGCAGGACGCCGTGAACCGCTGGTGGTGGCCCTCGGTGATGATGTTCGGGCCGCACGACAAGGATTCGACGCACTCGGGGCAGAGCGCGCGCTGGGGCATCAAGCGCATTTCGAATGACGACCTGCGCCAGAAGTTCGTCGATGCGACGGTCAAGCAGGCCGAGGTGCTGGGCGTCACCCTCCCCGACCCCGAACTCAAGTGGAACGAGGCCCGCGGTCACTACGATTTCGGCGCGATCGACTGGGACGAGTTCTGGAACGTGGTGAATGGCCATGGCCAGTGCAACGTCGACCGCCTCGCGGCACGCAACAAGGCATGGGAAGACGGTGCGTGGGTGCGCGAGGCCGCGCTCGAATATGCACGCAAGCAGGACGCACGTGAAAAGGCTGCGGCCTGACGCGGACGGCGTCACAGGAGAGGAATATGGAACGCAAGGAATGGCCGCTGTGGGAAGTCTTCATCCGCAGCCGCAACGGGCTCGATCACAAGCATTGTGGCAGCGTGCACGCACCGGATGCGCGGATGGCGCTGCAGATGGCGCGCGACGTGTATACGCGACGCATGGAGGGGGTAAGCATCTGGGTGGTGCGCGCCAGCGACATCGTCGCGTCCGACCCGGACGCCAAGCCGGAGTTGTTCGACCCGGCCGAGGACAAGATCTACCGGCATCCGACCTTCTACCGGCTGCCGGAAGAAGTGAATCACATGTGAGGCGTTGCGGCTGGCGCACTCGGCCCAACGGTGCCCGCCTGCAGGAGACAAGATGTCGGCAAGTCAGGAACATATCGAATACGTGCTGCGCCTCGGCGACAACGCACTGATTCTTGGGCAGCGCATGTCCGAATGGTGCGGTCATGCCCCGGTGCTCGAAGAAGACATGGCGCTCGCGAACATGGCGCTCGACCTCATCGGGCAGGCGCGCATGCTGCTGACCCATGCCGGTCGGCTGGAGGGGCAGGATCGCGACGAGGACGCGCTCGCCTTCCTGCGCCCGGAACACCACTTCCGCAATCTCACCCTGTGCGAGTTGCCCAATCAGGATTTCGCCCGCACGGTCGTGCGCAGTCTGCTCTTCAGTGCGTTCCAGGTACTGCTCCTGGAACGGCTCGTGAAGTCGGGCGACGAGGATCTTGCAGCAATCGCGGCCAAATCCGTCAAGGAGACCCGCTACCACCTCCAGCATGCCGGCGACTGGGTCGTCCGGCTGGGTGACGGAAGCGACGAATCGCATCGACGTACACAAGCGGCGCTCGATTATCTGTGGCCGTATACGGCCGAGTTCTTTTCGCCGGCTGCCGGTGACCAGGAACTTGCCGCTGCGGGCATCGGGCCGGCATGGAGTGAGCTCGAAAGCGCCTGGGAGGCGATTGTCGTGCCGCTGCTGAACGAGGCGACCCTGGTGGTGCCGGCGCATACCCCCTTCCGCTCGTTCGGCAAGTTCGGGCGTCATGGCGAGCACATGGGCCATCTTCTTGCGCAGATGCAGTACATGCAGCGTGCGTATCCCGGAGCAAAGTGGTAACGATGCTGACCCAAGAACAGGCCTGGAAGGTTCTCGAGGCGGTGCCGGACCCCGAGATTCCGATCGTCTCCGTGATCGAGTTGGGGATCGTGCGCGAGGTCGATGTCGCGGCCGACGGACAGCTGAGGGTGGTTGTGACCCCGACCTATTCGGGCTGCCCCGCGACGGAAGTGATTGCGGAAGACATTCGCAATGCGCTGCTGTCTGCAGGTGCCGGAAGTGTGTCGGTCGAGACACGCCTCTCGCCGGCCTGGACCACGGACTGGATCGCGACGGATGCGCGGGAAAAGCTGCGCGCATACGGCATCGTTCCGCCGGGCGAGCGGTCTCCCGGCGACGGCGCGCAGCCGATTCGTTTCGTGCGCCGGCAGCTTTCATGCCCGCGTTGCGGTTCGACCGATACGGCGCGGATCTCCGAGTTCGGGTCGACCGCCTGCAAGGCCTTGTATCGCTGCAAGGATTGCCTTGAACCCTTCGAATA
>DAOMNN010000017.1:20949-42211 GCA_035443825.1 Rhodocyclaceae bacterium
CGACCGCCTGCAAGGCCTTGTATCGCTGCAAGGATTGCCTTGAACCCTTCGAATACTTCAAGCCGATCTGACGTGAACGGATACGAGGAAACGGGAGCCGCGAGACGATGACGCCGAAATTTCACACGCTCAGGATTGCCGAGGTACGGCGCGAGACAGCCGATGCGGTGAGCCTGTGCTTCGAGGTGCCGCCCGAGCTTGCGGAGGATTATCGCTTCGTGCAGGGCCAGCACCTCACATTGAAGACAGAGCTCGCGGGTGAGGAGATCAGGCGCTCGTACTCGATATGCGCCGGTATCGACGACGGTGAACTGCGGGTCGCGATCAAGAAGGTTCCGGCTGGCCGGTTTTCGGGCTGGGCGAACGACGGCATCCGCGTCGGCGACAGCATCGAGGTGATGACCCCCGAAGGCCGTTTCCACACGCCGCTCGACCCCGCGCACCGCAAGCACTATGTCGCATTCGCCGCCGGCAGCGGCATCACACCGGTCCTTTCGCTGATCAAGACGACGCTGAAGGCCGAACCTTTGAGTAGCTTCACGCTTGTCTATGGCAATCGCCGACAGGCCGGCGTGATGTTCGCCGAAGCCCTCGAGGATCTGAAGAACCGTTACCTGTCGCGCTTCACGCTGTTCAACCTGTTCTCTCGCGAGGAACAGGACGTGCCGCTCTTCAACGGTCGCCTCGACCGCGCCAAGGTGGCGATCTTTCTCGATACGCTGATTCCGGTCGACACCATCGACGCCGCATTCATCTGCGGCCCGGGTGCGATGATCGACGAGGTCGAGGCAGCACTGCGCGACGCGGGGATGGCACCGGCCGACATCCACCTCGAACGCTTCGGCGTTCCGGGTGAAGGGCCGGAGCACCATGCCGAGCCAGGCGACGCACCGCAGGCGTCGGTCACCGTGATCGCCGACGGACTGAGGCGGGAGATGGAGTTCCATGCCGAGGATCCCTCCATTCTGGAGGTTGCCCTCCGGGCAGGCATGGACCTGCCGTATTCGTGCAAGGGCGGTGTGTGCTGCACCTGCCGTGCCAGGGTCGTCGAAGGGCGCGTGCGCATGGACAAGAACTACACGCTGGAGCAGGCGGACATCGACGCGGGATTCGTGCTGACCTGTCAGGCACATCCCTTGACCGAACGTGTGGTCATCAGCTTCGACGACCGATGACAACGATGAGGAACGGGCCGATGCGGGCAGACAGTCCCATGAACCGTGAGTTGAGCTGAGCATGGCCAGAGGCAAGGCGCCAACCTTCGAATTGCAGCGCGCGACCATCCTGCAGGCGGCGGCGACCCTGTTTGCCGAGCGGGGCTTCCACAACGCGTCGATGGCACATCTGGCGAGGGTGTGCGGCATTTCCAAGCCGCTCCTGTACCACTATTACCGCGACAAGGAGCACATACTCTTCGACGTTGCCGATACGTACATGGATCAGTTGCTGGCGGTGGTTGCGAGCGTGCAGGCGATGAAGCTGCCTCCACCGGTGCATCTGGAGCACCTCATCCGCGGTTTCATGCAGGAGTATGCCCACTCCCAGAACCAGCACATGGTGCTGATCCAGGACGTGAAGTTCCTGCAGGCCGAACAATACGATATGGTGGCGAGCAAGGAGCGACGCGTGGTTGCGGCATTCGCAGCGGTCATCGAGCAGGTCGAGCCGGGGCTCAGGAGAAGAAACCTGGACAAGCCGGTGGCGATGATCCTGTTCGGGATGATCAACTGGACGTTTACCTGGCTGCGTTCGGATGGTCCGTTGTCCTATGCTGACATGGGGCCGGTGGTGACGCGGATTTTTCTCAACGGCGTCGTCGGTCTGGCCGGAGAGGCCGCCAGGCTGCAGCGAGCCGCCCCGGGCAGTGTCGCCTTGGCATCCGCCGCGTCGGTCGGCGCGCGCGGCGAATATGAAAAGCAGTAACTGGAGGGCAGGAGCATCGTGACTCAGGACGTATTCATCTGCGACGGAATCCGCACCCCGATCGGGCGCTATGGCGGCGGCTTGTCTTCCGTGCGCACGGACGATCTGGCGTCCCTGCCGATCAAGGCGCTGATGGCGCGCAACCCGGGAGTGGACTGGGCAGCGGTCGACGACATCTATTATGGTTGTGCGAACCAGGCCGGCGAGGACAACCGCGACGTCGCGCGCATGGCGGGCTTGCTTGCGGGCCTGCCGGTTGACGTGCCCGGTTCGACCATCAATCGCCTGTGCGGATCCGGCATGGATGCGATCGGAACCGCCGCGCGTGCGATCAAGGCCGGCGAAGCGTCGCTGATGATCGCCGGCGGCGTGGAGAGCATGAGCCGGGCCCCGTTCGTTCTGGGCAAGGCCGAATCGGCATTCTCGCGCGCGGCCCGAATCGAGGACACGACCATCGGTTGGCGCTTCGTGAATCCGCTGATGAAGTCGCGCTATGGCATAGACTCCATGCCCGAGACGGCAGAGAACGTCGCCGCGCAGTTCAAGGTGGCGCGCGAGGACCAGGACGCCTTCGCGTTGCGCAGCCAGGAGCGCTATGCCGCTGCCAGGTCGCGTGGATTCTTCGACGGCGAACTCGTGCCGGTCGAAATTGCACAGAAAAAGGGTCCGGCTATCGTCGTGGCGGCCGACGAGCACCCGCGCGAGACGTCGCTCGATGCGCTGGCCAGGCTCAAGGGTGTGGTACGCCCGGATGGAACGGTCACGGCGGGCAATGCCTCGGGCACCAACGACGGTTCGGTCGCGCTCCTGATCGCGAGCGGGGATGGGGCAAAGCGACATGGCCTGACGCCGCGGGCGCGCATCGTCGCGATGGCGACGGTCGGGGTCGAACCGCGCATCATGGGCATCGGACCCGCTCCGGCCTCGCAGCGCGTGCTGCAGCACACGGGCCTGAGCCTCGACCGGATCGATGCGATCGAGTTGAATGAAGCTTTCGCGGCACAGGCGCTTGCGGTTCTGCGCCTGCTAGGATTGCCGGACGATGCTGCACAGGTGAACCCGAACGGCGGGGCGATCGCGCTCGGTCATCCGCTCGGTGCTTCGGGCGCGCGCCTGGTCCTGACTACCCTGCGTCAACTCGAAATGAGCGGCGGTCGTTATGGTCTGGCGACCATGTGCATCGGCGTCGGGCAGGGAATTGCAATGGTGATTGAAAGAATCTGATACTGTTGGAAGGGTCAACTAGTGTAAATTTGTAGCAGGTGGCCGGGTCAACTCCAGAACCGGGCACTCTTAAACCACGAGGAGGAGACACAATGAAACTCAGAAACACCCTGATGGCCGCCATCGGCCTTGCCTTCGCAGCTGGCGTTCACGCGCAGATCACGGTCGGCGTCACCGTTTCGGCGACCGGCCCGGCGGCTTCGCTCGGCATCCCCGAGCGCAACACGATTGCCTTGATGCCGCAGGAGATTGGCGGGCAGAAAGTCAATTACATCGTCCTCGACGATGCGTCCGATACCACGACCGCCGTCAAGAACATCCGCAAGCTGGTATCCGAGGACAAGGTCGATGTCGTCCTCGGTTCGACCACCAGCCCCAACTCGCTGGCGATGATCGACGTCGCCGCCGAGTCGAAGACGCCGATGATCTCGATGGCTGCCTCGAGCCGCATCGTCGAGCCGGTTGACGACAAGAAGCGCTGGGTGTTCAAGACGCCGCAGAATGACGCCCAGATGTCGACGGCGATCCTTGAGCACATGACCAACAACAACGTCAAGACGGTGGCCTTCATCGGATTCGCGGATGCCTACGGGGAGGGCTGGTATCAGCAGTTCAGTTCGCTGGTCGAGTTGCGTGGCCTCAAACTGGTGGCCAACGAACGCTACCAGCGCACGGACACCTCGGTTACCGGGCAAGTCCTCAAGATCATGTCGGCCAAGCCCGACGCCATCCTGATCGCCGGTTCCGGTACCCCCGCCGCGCTGCCCCAGAAGGCGCTCAAGGAGCGTGGCTACACCGGCACGATTTACCAGACCCACGGTGTCGCCAACAACGACTTCCTGCGGGTCTGCGGTCGTGACTGCGAGGGGACGCTCCTGCCAGCCGGCCCGGTGCTCGTGGCCTCGCAGCTGCCCGACAGCAATCCGGTCAAGAAGAGCGCGCTGGAGTACATCACCGCCTATGAGGCAGCACATGGTCCCGGCAGCGTTTCCACCTTCGGCGCCCATGCCTGGGATGCAGGACTGCTGATGGCGGCTGCCGTGCCCGAGGCACTCAAGAAGGCTCAGCCGGGTACCGCCGAGTTTCGCGCCGCACTGCGCGATGCACTGGAGAACCTGAAGGAGGTTCCGGCCGCGCATGGCATCTTCAGCATGAGCCCGACCGATCACCTCGGACTTGATCAGCGCGCGCGCGTGATGGTGCAGATTCAGGACGGCGCCTGGAAACTGGTGAAGTAATCACGGCGGGCCGGGTGCCTGGGCACCTGGCCCTGCAGCGACTTGCTTAGACCCAGGTTTTCCTTTTCAACATCTTAGTGCTGAAGGATCGGCCCGCCGCAAGGCGGGCCGATATCGAGGTTCGTTCATGGATTTACAGATTGCCCTGATCCTTGGGCAGGACGGCATAACCAACGGCGCCATCTACGCGCTGCTGGCACTGGCCCTGGTGCTGGTCTTCGCCGTCACCCGGGTGATCTTCATACCGCAGGGCGAGTTCGTCGCCTATGGCGCGCTCACGCTGGCGATGATCGAGAACGGCATTCTGCCGGCGACTGTGTGGTTGCTGATCGGAACCGGAATTGCGGTTGCGCTTCTCGATAGCGTGCAGGCGCTGCGCGCGGGCCAAACACGCAAGCTGCCCTTGATCATGGGTATGAATGTTGCGTACCCCCTTGTATTGCTCGGAGCTGTATGGTCGATGCCATTGGCCGACCTGCCGCTGGTACTCCAGGTCATGGTGACACTTCTGATCGTGGTCCCGATGGGACCGATGATGTATCGCGTCGTCTATCAACCGATCGCCGAGGCGCCCGTACTGGTGTTGCTGATCGTCTCAGTTGCCGCGCACGTCGCGATGGTCGGCCTTGGGCTGGTGTTCTTCGGAGCCGAGGGTTATCGCACGTCGCCATTCTCGGAGGCGCGTTTCGATCTGGGCCTGATATCGGTCACCGGCCAGACCATCTGGGTCGTACTTTCGTCGGTCGTGCTGATCTTCGCATTGGCCCTGTTTTTCGGTCGCACGATCTATGGCAAGGCGCTGCGCGCAACGGCGATCAATCGTAACGGAGCCCGCCTGATGGGGATCTCCCCTTCGCTTGCAGGCAAGCTGACATTCTTCCTCGCGGCGCTAATCGGCGTCCTCTCGGGTGTGCTGATCAGCCCGATCACCACGATCTACTACGACACTGGATTCCTGATCGGGCTCAAGGGCTTCGTCGGCGCAATCATCGGGGGGCTGGCGAGCTACCCGATCGCGGCTGGCGGCGCCTTGCTGGTCGGGTTGCTCGAGTCTTTCAGCTCTTTCTGGGCCAGTGCATACAAGGAGGTCATCGTATTTACCCTCGTGATCCCGGTATTGATCTGGCGCTCGCTGACGACGCATCACATGGAGGAGGAGGAATGAAGTTCGAACTTTCTCCGCGCGTCGTCATGGGCGCGTTCATACTCGCCCTGCTCATGGCACCGCTCGCCCTGCCGGCGTTCTACGTCACCCTGTTGAACTACATCGGCCTTTACGCGATGGTGGCGATCGGACTGGTGCTGCTGACCGGGGTCGGCGGACTGACCAGTTTCGGACAGGCTGCGTTCGTCGGCCTAGGCGCCTACACGACGGGAGTGTTGACGACCGCGACCGACTTGCCGGGCTGGCTGGCCTGGGCAGGCTACTCGCCCTGGCTCACGCTCGTTGCCGGGCTTCTGGTGACCGCTGCGTTCGCGTTGATCATCGGTGCGTTGACGCTGCGATTGTCCGGGCATTACCTGCCGCTCGGAACGATCGCATGGGGCATCAGCCTGTATTTTCTGTTCGGCACGATGGACGTCCTGGGGGGCCATACCGGTTTTGGCGGGGTTCCGGCGATTTCGGTGTTCGGTTACGAGCTTCGCCAGGGGGAAGAGGTTTTCTATCTGATCTGGACCTTCGTGCTGCTCGCGGTGATCACGACCCAGAATCTGCTCGACTCGCGCGAGGGGCGGGCAATTCGGTCGCTCAAGGGCGGCATGGTGATGGCCGAGGCCATGGGGGTCAACACGGCGCGCGCGCGCATGGTGATCTTTATCATCGCCGCCCTGCTCGCCTGTGCCTCGGGGTGGCTGTACGCGCACATGCAGCGATTCGTCAATCCCACCCCGTTCGGTCTGCACATGGGCATCGAGTATCTGTTCATGGCGGTGGTCGGTGGGGCCGGTCACGTCTGGGGAGCCCTGGTCGGCGCGGGCCTGATCACCATTCTCAAGCAATGGCTTCAGGATGTGCTGCCACGGATCTTCGGGGGCAGTGGCAATTATGAAGTGATCTTCTTCGGCAGCCTGATGGTTCTGGTCCTGCACAAGGCGCGAGGTGGCTTGTGGCCGATCATCGTGTCGCTTTTCGGCCGGGTCGTCCCCGTGCGCGCGGCGCGGCGCCGCATCGATGCTGCCGCCAAACCGCTGCCCAGGCGGTCGGTTGCCAAGCAGGGCGACGTGCTGCTCGAGGCAAAGGAAGTGACGCGGAGGTTCGGCGGCCTGGTTGCCTGCAATCGGCTGAGCCTGTCGGTGCATGCCGGTGAGATTCTGGCGCTCATCGGCCCGAACGGCGCCGGTAAGAGCACGATGTTCAACCAGATTTCGGGCGTGGACGTCCCGACCTCGGGTGAGGTGCGGTTTTTGGGGCAGACGGTCACGAGGCGTGAATCGCGAGAGATCGCGCGCATGGGCATGAGTCGCACTTTCCAGCACGTGCGCCTGATGCCCGAGATGACCGTGCTCGAGAACGTCGCCATCGGCGCGCACCTGCGCGGTTCCAAGGGGGTGCTCGCGGCGGCCTGGAGAATGGACCGTGGGGAGGAAGCCCGCTTGCTTGCCGAGGCGGCGCGTCAGATCGAGCGGGTCGGTCTGGCGGAGCACATGTTCGACGAGGCTGGAAGTCTCGCACTGGGTCAGCAGCGCATCGTCGAGATCGCGCGTGCGCTTGCGTCCGACCCGTGTCTGCTGTTGCTCGACGAACCCGCGGCAGGTCTGCGCTACAAGGAAAAGCAGGCCTTGGCCGAGTTGCTGAAGAAACTGCGCAGCGAAGGCATGGGCGTGCTTCTGGTCGAGCATGACATGGATTTCGTCATGGGGCTTGTCGATCGGGTCGTGGTCATGGAATTCGGCGAAAAGATCTGCGAGGGTCTGCCCGAGGACGTACAGAAGGATCCCAAGGTGCTCGAGGCCTATCTTGGGGGAGTGGAAGAATGACGACTGAAAGAACCGTGCTCGACGTGCGTGACCTGTGTGTTTCCTACGGCAAGGTCGGCGCGTTGCTGAACGCGAACCTCAAGGTCGGCGAAGGCCAGATCGTGACCGTGATCGGGCCCAACGGTGCGGGCAAGACGACGATGCTGTCGGCGATCATGGGCGTACTGCCTTCCACCGGTAGTGTCGAGTTCGATGGACAACTCGAGCCGGTGCCCGAGATCGAGAAGATGGTTGCGCGGGGCATGGGGCTGGTGCCGGAGAAGCGCAACCTGTTCGGTGAACTCAGCGTGGAGGACAATCTCGTGCTCGGCGCCTTCCACCGTTACCGAACCGGCAAACGCGACCACGGCAAGACCATGGAAGAGGTCTATGCACTGTTTCCACGGCTGAAAGAGCGCCGTACGCAGCTGGCCGGTACGCTGTCGGGTGGGGAACGTCAGATGCTCGCGGTCGGCCGTGCGCTGATGGCCAAGCCGCGGCTTCTGATGCTTGACGAGCCCAGCCTCGGCCTCGCGCCGCTGATCGTGCGCGAGATATTCCGCATCATCTCTGAACTGCGCAGCCGCGGGGTATCCATCCTGCTGGTCGAACAGAATGCCCGTGCTGCATTGCAGGTGGCGGACTATGCCTACGTGCTGGAAACGGGCGAGGTGGCGATGGAGGGGCCCGCAAGCGAACTGGCGCACGATCCGCGCGTGATCGAAACCTATCTCGGACTTGGCGGCAAGCACCAGGAACGGCTTGCCGGCTGATTCCCGGGTGCATTGACTGACTGTTCGACGAAAACGAAGCGCCCCGGCCGGCCGGGGCGCTTCGTGCTTTTCTGTGATGCGTGGATCAGGGGTGCGTATCGACCTGAAGATCCTCCATGACCGAATCGATGTGATCCGGATCCATCACCGGAGGGGGCGTGCGCGGCTGAAACTGCAGCGCCTGTGCGACCATGGGTGCTTGAAGCGTCCGCGGCGTCGCGGTCAGGTTCATGATCAGCACGAACAGCATCGCGATCATCAGAAAGCCATGGTTCGCAACTTCCAGCAGTTCCCGCCGTGACTTGATTCGCATGGACCTCATTGCACTCTCCGCCGACTGTTGATGTTCGCGCGGCGCGCGATCGATCCAGACAAGCATAGCACGCATGATGTGCTCCTCCTTCCGGCCTCAAATCCTCTCGTACCAGGCCACGCCCGCTTCGTCGAGGTTAAAACGCAATTCGCCGCGGGCGACGAGGTGATTCAGGCAGGCGATGCTTTCTCCCGTCGCAAGATTGAGCAGCATCGAGTCGCTGGCCTCGCTCACGGGCCGGGAGAACAGTGCGCCAAACACGTCGATCGCACGCCTGGGCTGGTCCAGAGCGGCGCGCAAGCGGTCGAGCGTTCGCATCTGGCTGGAGGCCAGATGCCTGAGGCGAGCATGCAGGCCCCGGAAGCACTCGTTGTGTGAGGGCAGGACCAGGACGTCGTCCGGGACTTCCCGCTCCAGTTTCGCGAGCGACGCCGCCCAGTCCGCGAGCGGGTCCGCGTCCGGCTCGATCGGATAGACCGACACGTTGGACGAGATACGCGGCAGGACCTGGTCGCCAGAGATCAGCACCTTGAGGTCGGGGCAGTACAGGCACGCATGCTCGGGCGAGTGGCCGCGCCCGACGATCACACGCCAGACATGCTTCCCGATGAGAATCTCCTCGCCATCCTGGATGCGGCGGTAGCTGTCGGGCAGGGTATAGATGAATTTGCCGAAGTTGCCGAAGCGGGCGCGGTAGGCCTCGATCGCTTCGTCACCCCAACCGGCCCGGCGGTAGAAGGCGATCGCATCATCCGGCGCTTCACGCCCCGTGTCCGACACCAGCACGCGGCACGACAGGTACTCGGTCCGGGTCATCCACACGCGGCACGCGAACTTGCGCGTGAGCCACCCCGCCATGCCGATGTGATCGGGGTGCATGTGCGTGACGAACACACGGCTGATCGAGCGCCCGTCAGAAGCGTTGACGAACAGGCAGCGCCACGTCGCAGTCGTCTCCTCGCTGCGAATGCCGGTATCGACCACCGCCCAGCCGTCACCGTCGTCGATCGCCCACAGATTGATGTGGTCGAGTGCGAACGGCAGGGGCATGCGCATCCACAGCACACCGGGTGCGACTTCCAGTGTTTGTCCGGCTGGCGGCGCCGTGAAAGGGTAATCAAGGCCCGGTCTATCCGATTCGCCGGTCGGCTCCGCGATATGAGTCATCAGTGTCTCCAGTGATCCTTCGAGCGGCACAATGCGCGCGGCGGTCGCGTCATTGCGAGAAGAACTGCCGCAACGCCTCGGCGGTGTCCTCCGGAAGCTCTTCCGGGATGTAATGTCCCGCGGGCATCGTGCGACCCTCGACGTGCCCGGTGCAGCAGGCCTGCCACAGTTCGAGCGGTCGAAAAAGGCGATTGACCACGCCCCGCTCGCCCCACAGTACCAGCATGTCGCACGCGAGGTGCTGGCCACCGGCACGCGACGCGCGGTCGAGCTCCAGATCGATGCCTGCGCTGGCGCGATAGTCCTCGCACGCGCCGTGGATGCCTTCTGGGGTGCAGAAGCAGCGCTCATACTCGGCCATCGCAGCCGGCTCGATGTGCCTCAGCCCTTGGCCGCCCCAGCGGCCCAGC
Organism: Rhodocyclaceae bacterium; assembly: GCA_035443825.1. Taxonomy (GTDB): domain Bacteria; phylum Pseudomonadota; class Gammaproteobacteria; order Burkholderiales; family Rhodocyclaceae; genus DAOMNN01. The sequence continues at coordinate 30,956 of DAOMNN010000017.1, forward strand.
TTGGTATGCAGATACTCCACCGGGTCGCCGCCTATCATCTTCTCCGGTAGCGGTTCGGGCTGTATGAGATGGAACCAGTGGTAGTAGGCGCTGGCAAATGCCATGTCGGTACGTTCGTACATGTCCAGGGTCGGTGCGATGTCGATCACGCAAAGGCGCTCCACGCGATCCGCGTGATCGAGCGCGAGCCGGTGCGCGACGCGCCCGCCGCGATCATGCCCGCACAGATTGAAGCGGCCGATGTCCAGCGCATCGGCAACCGCGATCACGTCGGCGGCCATTCTACGCTTGCTGTAGGCGGCATGGTCTGCCCCGCCGCGCGGTTTGCCCGAGTCGCCATATCCCCGCAGGTCCGGCATGATCAGGAAGAAATCGTCGCGCAGGCGCTGCGCGACGCGATGCCACATCGCGTGCGTCTGGGGGAAACCGTGCAGCAGTACCAACGGCGGGCGGTCGCTTCGCCCTCCGACATGCGCGGCAATCTCGATGCCGTCCACGGGAATGCGCCGGGCGTCAAAACCCTCGAACCAGGTGGGGGGGTGCGGCATGGCGTGATCTCCTGCAGTGGTGCGCGTGTCCCGGCCATTGCAGCCTGTTTCAAGGATACACCACAATTCGCGCGCACTCCGGAGACGCCGGTTGGGGCCGCGGCGATTGCCCACGTGCGCGTCATCATGAGAGAGGCTGGGCGGAAGAGCGAAGCGCCTTCCGCCCAGCGGCGGCGCACAGACATTGTACGCCGGGCACCATCAGGCCTCTGCAGTCTCCGCAGCCAGTGCCTGTTCCGGTACGCTGCGGATCAGATGGTCGAAGGCCGATAGTGCCGCCTTGCTGCCCTCGCCCATCGCGATGATGATCTGCTTGTACGGCACCGTGGTGGCATCGCCGGCCGCGAAGATGCCGGGAACGGATGTCTGGCACTTCGCGTCGACGACGATCTCGCCATAGCGTGATCGTTCGACCGTGTCGGCAAGCCAGTCGGTGTTGGGCAGCAGCCCGATCTGGACGAACACCCCGTCCAGTTCGATCCGGCGCGCTTCATTGCTTGCGCGGTCGGTGTAGCGCAGGGCGTTGACCCGTTGGCCGTCGCCCTCCACCTCGGTGGTTTGCGCCTGTGTGATCACGGTCACGTTGGGCAGACTGCCGAGCCTGGCCTGCAGCACCGCGTCGGCGCGCAGTCTGGCGTCGAACTCGAGCACTGTCACATGGCCGACGATGCCGGCCAGGTCGATCGCCGCTTCAACCCCGGAGTTGCCGCCGCCGATGACCGCGACGCGTTTTCCCTTGAACAGCGGACCATCGCAGTGCGGGCAGTAGGCCACGCCGCGGCCGCGGTACTCGCGCTCCCCGGGCACGTTCAGTTCGCGCCAGCGCGCCCCGGTTGAAATGATCACCGTGCGGCTCTTGAGCACGGCACCGTTCGCCAGATGAACCTCGGCGAAGCCGCCCGGCGTCGTTGGCGGAACCAGGCGCTCGGCGCGCTGCAGGTTCATGATGTCGACCTCGTAGCTTCTCACGTGCTGCTCCAGTGCTGCGACCAGCTTGGGCCCTTCGGTTTCCTTCACCGAGATGAAGTTCTCGATCGCCATCGTGTCCATGACCTGACCGCCAAAGCGCTCGGCGACGATGCCTGTGGCAATGCCCTTGCGAGCCGCGTAGATCGCGGCCGCTGCACCCGCTGGCCCGCCTCCGACGACGAGCACGTCGAAAGGCTCTTTCCCGGCCAGAATCTTCGCATCGCGCGCGGCAGATCCGGTATCGACCTTCGCCAGGATCTCTTCGAGACCCATCCGGCCCTGGCCGAAGGGCTCGCCATTGAGCAATACGGTCGGGACCGCCATGACGTTGCGCTTCGCGATCTCGTCCTGGAACAGGGCACCGTCGATCATGGTGTGGCGTACGTCGGGATTGAGGATCGCCATGAGGTTGAATGCCTGCACCACGTCGGGGCAGTTGTGGCACGACAGCGAGATATACGTCTCGAACTCGAGGCGGCCTTCCAGGCCACGGATGCGCTCGATGGTGGCGTCGTCGACCTTGGGCGGATGACCACCGACCTGCAGCAGTGCCAGTACCAGCGACGTGAACTCGTGCCCCATGGGGATGCCGGCGAAGCGGATGCCCATGTCGGTTCCGGCACGATTGATCGCAAACGACGGCGTGCGCTCCGATGCGTCGCCGCGCTCGACAAGCGTGACGGTGTCCGACAGCGCTTCGATATCCCGCAGCAGCGCGAGCATTTCGGCCGACTTCGGCCCTTCGTCCGCATAGGCCACGAGTTCAATCGGTTGCGTGACCTTTTCGAGCAGTCCCTTCAGTTGGGTCTTGAGGTTCGTGTCCAGCATGGTGAGCTCCAGGGATGAGTGTCTTTTGGCGGATTGCATTTGCAAAGATGCGTGCGGCGTCGGCACGACGCGTCTTGGCGAATGCATCGACCGGTTCGTGCGGGGTGGCTGAAGTCGTCGCGGCTGCCTGAGGCCGACCGCGACGACTTCGCCGCTCCGGCCCGCAGGCCGGAGTGCCGTCACATCCAGGTCAGATCTTGCCGACCAGATCCAGCGAAGGCGCCAGCGTGTCTTCGCCGGGCGTCCACTTGGCGGGGCAGACCTCACCCGGGTGTGCCGCGATGTACTGGGCGGCCTGGACCTTGCGGACCAGCTCGCGGGCGTCGCGACCGATCCCCAGGTCGTTCTGCTCGATGACCTTGATCCGACCTTCGGGATCGATCACAAAGGTGCCGCGCAGCGCCAGCCCCTCTTCTTCGATCATCACGCCGAAGTTGCGGGTGATGGTGCCGGTGGGGTCGCCGATCATCGGAAAGCGGATCTTCCGGATCGTCTCGGAGGCGTCGTGCCAGGCCTTGTGGGTGAAGTGGGTGTCGGTCGATACCGAGTAGACTTCCACGCCCATGGCCTGAAGCTGCTCGTAGTGGTCGGCCAGATCGCCCAGTTCGGTCGGGCACACGAAGGTGAAATCGGCCGGGTAGAAGAACACCACGGACCAGCCGCCCTTGAGGTTCTCCTCGGAAACGGGGATGAACTTGCCGTCATAGAAAGCGGTGGCCTTGAACGGCTTGATTTCGGTGTTGATGAGCGATTGCATGTCAGGGTTTCCTGTCGGTTGGTTGAGAACAGGAACCATGCTACGGAAGTCGATAGTATTGTTGAAATGAATCATCCTCATGATTGCGATGAAAAATAACAATTTGAACGTTGTCGGACCGACTCGCGTTCGGACGGCGTTCATTGCAGAATGAATCGAAGGTCGAATGAATCAGGGGGAGTCGATGGGGTCGTCTTTGTTCCGCCCGGTGACGCTGGGAGCACTCGAGTTGCCGAATCGCATGGTGATGGCGCCGCTGACGCGATGTCGAGCCGACAATGCCGACTATGCGCCGACGCCGATGATGGCGAAATACTATGCGTTGCGGGCGGGCGCGGGGCTGATCGTGTCCGAAGCAACCATCGTTTCCGCGCAGGGGCGTGGCTATCCGCATACTCCGGGGATCTGGTCGGATGCACAGGTCGAAGGATGGCGGCTCGTGACCGACGCCGTGCATGCCGCGGGTGGTCGGATCGTTTGCCAGCTGTGGCATTGCGGCCGCTTGTCCCTGCCCGAGTTCCACGGCGGTGAGGCCCCGGTCGCGCCGTCCGCCATCAATCCCGATTGGAAGATGCTCGCGACGGACGGACTCAAGCCGACCGTGACGCCGCGTGCCCTGTCGCGCGAAGACATCGCCGGCGTCGTCGGCGACTTCGGCCGCGCCGCGCGCAACGCGATGCGGGCCGGTTTCGACGGGGTGGAGATCCACTCGTCCAACGGCTACCTGATTCATCAGTTCCTGTCGCGCCATGCGAACCATCGCAGCGACGAGTACGGCGGGTCGATCGAGAATCGGGCGCGGTTCTTCTTCGAAGTCCTCGATGCGGTGCTCGCCGAAGTCCCGCCGGGGCGGGTCGGGTTCCGCCTCAACCCGATGATGAACCGCGTTCATGGCCTGCAGGTGGATGAAGATACCCTGCCGACCTTCGAGTACGTTGTGCGCGGCGCCAACGAATACCGGCTGGCCTGGCTGCATCTGACCGAACCGTATCTTCCCGGAAAGCTGGAGGGTACGTCAGGGGCGATCGCCGAGGTTGCTCCCTACTTCAGGCCGATTGCGAGGATGCCAATCATCTCGAATGGAGGCTTCGATCGCGAAAAAGCGGAACTTTGGCTCGATAAAGGCTTGTGCGATGCCGTCGCCTTCGGCAGACTGTTCATCTCCAATCCGGACCTGCCTGAACGGTATCGGAAAGAGGGAGAGATCGCGGGCTGGGATGCCGACACCTTTTATCAGGGAGGTGAAAGGGGTTATCTTGACTACCCGTTGATGTCCGCGTGATCCGTGTGCATCTTCTGGCGTCGCATGCCGTTGTTTTGTTTTTTTGCTTCGAGACTGTCGCAAGGTGCGCCAGATGCCGCGACAGTGCTAGAATCTTTCGCGCGAAACCGTAATCCTTTAAAACACACACCAATCGAGGAAAAGCATGAACAAAGGTGAATTTGTCGAAGCCTTGGCTGACCGTCTGGACGTATCCCGCGCTCAAGCCGACCGTTCCCTGTCCGCTGTGCTGGAGATCATCTCCGAGCGCATGGCTGCTGGTGAGAAGGTATCCTTTACGGGCTTCGGCTCATTTGAGGTTTCCCAGCGTGCCGCCCGTACCGGCCGCAACCCCCAGACGGGCGCAACGATCAAGATCGCTGCCGCGCGCGTGCCCAAGTTTTCCGCTGGCGCCTCGCTGAAGGGCGCGGTCAACGGCAAGTAAGTCCGCACCCCCCTCCGCCAGGAGGGCGTGTTCGAGAACGGCCTGTCGCCTCGTGGCGGCGGGCCGTTTGCGTTGACGGCCTGGATCCGATTCCGAATCCAGGCTTCGATGATGCTTGACATGTGTCAAGGTCGGGCCACAATACTTGATTAAATTAGTACATTACTCGTGAGCTGCGGATGGGTACGATGCATGCTCGCGTAGCGATCAAGCCTTGCATCGGAAAAATGTAGCGTCTCGGTCGCTCTTGGTGGCCGACGCTTCCCGTCCGGCCGCTGTCTCGCGAATTGCCGATGGCGCCGGTTGCGTTCGACGCCGTGCCGAAAAGGACACTGGATGTCGATTGTCACGATACTGCGCGACTTCCTCGATGGTCTCGAAGAGGGAGTGCTCTTTCTTGACGCCGGACGCCGCGTGATCGACATGAATCGTGCGGCGGCCCGAACGCTCGGATGGCACGACAAGCTCGTACTCGATCAGCTTTGCCCCAGTCTGTTTCCAGGGACCGCGTGTGCGCGCGAGTGCGAACGCAGCGGTCACTGCTCTCTTACGCCGAAGTTGAGCGAGGATGGCAAGATTCAGGACATCGTGGTGGTGACTCGGGATGGCCGCAGCATACCGGTACGCATGTGGGCGATGCTTTTGCCGCCGAACGACGGCGGCCTGTTTTGCGCGATCATCCTGCGTGATCGATCGCATGAGATCGAGCTCGAGGGTCGAATCCGGGACCGGTGGCAGCTTGGCGATCTGATCGGCCGTGGCCCCGCAATGCAGGAGCTGTACCGCCAGGTCTTGCGTGCCGCGTCGAGTGATGCGAACGTGCTCGTCACCGGCGAGAGTGGGGTCGGGAAGGAACTGGTGGCGCGCGCGCTGCACGACAATGCGGCCCGAAGTGAGGGTCCGTTTGTCTCGGTGCATTGTGCGGCTCTGCCCGAGACCCTGCTCGAATCGGAACTTTTCGGACACGCGAAAGGTGCGTTCTCTGGCGCGGCTGCTGCGCGCATCGGCCGTTTCGAGGCTGCGAACGGTGGCAGCCTTCTGCTCGACGAGATCGGTGAAGTCCCCCTTGCGACCCAAGTCAAGCTGCTGCGTGTGCTGCAGGAGCGCGAGATCGTGCGCATTGGCGAGAATCAGCCGCGCGCGGTCGACGTACGCGTGATTGCGGCGACCAATCGCGATCTGGGTGAAATGGTGCGTCTCGGTCAGTTTCGCGAGGATCTCTACTACCGCCTATACGTGCTGCCGTTGCGCGTGCCCGCGTTGCGCGAACGTCGAGAGGATATCTCGTTGTTGGCTACCAAATTGCTTGATGCGCTCGCGGAGCGCTATCGGCGCCCGCGCCTGCGGGTTTGCGCTGCGGCAATTGACGCGCTGGAGCGTTGTGATTGGCCCGGCAATGTCCGTCAGCTCTTCAATGCCCTGGAGTACGCCGTAGTGCAATGCGATGGAACGACCATCGAGATTGAACACCTGCCTCCCGAGCTTACGTCCACACCGGCCGTCGGCCAGACCGTTACTCATGAGGGGGCGACACACTACTGGCGCAAGCCGGCGACGGATGATGCCGAGCGCGCGATGATTCTTGACATGCTGGAGCAAACCGGCGGGAACAAGGCCGAAGCGGCACGTCGGCTGGGGATGTCACGCACCACGCTGTGGAAACGGCTGCGGAACGAAGTCTGAATTGCCTGTCTTCACCTTGCTCGTTTGCGCTGCGTGCGAATCGGCCACACGGGCGATCGCGAAATGAAGCAACAGTCCGGTCAACACCGTTCCGCCGACGATGTTCCCGAGGGTGACCGGGACCTGGTTCCACAGCAGCCATTGTCCGATGCTGATGTCGGCGCCGAGCAGCATCGCCGTCGGGATCACGAACATGTTGACGATGGAGTGCTCGAGCGCGAGTGCGAAGAAGGTCGAGACGGGCAGCCACACGGCGGCGATCTTGCCCGTGTTCGACGTCGAGCTCAGCGCCAGCACCGTGCCCAGCGCGACCATCCAGTTACACAGCACGCCCTTCACCAAGGCGGTCGCCCAGCCGCTCGCGCCAGCAGCCTCGTAGGCGACGGTTTTCGACTCGGCTACCGCGATGAGCTTCGCGCCGAGTGCGCCGGGATGCTGCGTGAAAGCTTCGGTCAGCACGATTGCGAACAGGGTTCCGGCGAATAAGCAGCCGAGGAAGTTACCGAGATACACCCAGCCCCAGTTGCGCAGCATCGCCGCCACGCCGATGCGTCCGCGCATGATGCCCACCGGTAGCAGGGCGAAGTTGCCGGTCGCGAGCTCGAGGCCGAGCAGCACGATCATCGCAAAGCCGACCGGAAACACCACGCCGGCTACCAGTGCGGCGATTCCAGGCTCGAGGCCGGCAGCGGCCTTGAACGCGAACGCGGTCGCGTAGGCGAGCAGCGCGCCAGACAGAAAGCCCCTTAGCAGCATGCTCGAGACACCCAGGCCGGCCTTCTTGCGGCTGACAGCCTCGATCTCGGCCATCAGCGTTGGGGGGTTCACATGGTCCATGGCCTTTTCCGGTAGTTGATGGGGGCGTGCGGCGGTTGAAGTCTGCGCGGCGTCGGCGCGCTATCGGCCGCATGGCGGCGACGTCGCCGCTGGCGCGCCGACGAAGAGCCGGCCAAGCCACCATACGAGCAGGCCTACCGCGAGCTGAACCATCAGCCAGCCGGCGCGTTCCTGTTCGAACAGCGCGTAGCTGTTGCACACGCGCACTGGTGCGACGATGTATAGCCAGCCGAGTACTGCGAGCATGCTGATGAAATTGGTCCACACGAAGCCGCGGCCGATCAAGCCCAGTTGTCGCCACGCCAGGGCGAGCGGTGCGCCGACCAGCAGCGGCAGGCTGACGAATTTCGCCGCTTCGGCGAGCGGGTCGACCAGCACCGCGTCGATCGCACGCGGCAGCATCCAGTAGCTCGACGCGAAGGTGGCGATCAGCACGCACGGGATCGCGCCGCCGGCCGCAGCGAGCAGCATGTTCTGGGTGGTCCCGGGCAACAGTCGCATCGCGACGATTCCGATCGCCGCAAGCAGCGGGATCTGCACCAGCATATGCACGCTCATCGACGTCTCGAGCCAGGTTCGCACGGCCGGTGTCGCAAGGAGCATCCACGTGGCGGCGAGCAGTGCGCCGCTGCCGGTGCGCGTGCCGCCGCCGGCGGCGTAGCCGAGGGCAAGGGGCAGCTTGGGCAGGGCAATGTTCATAGCAGTGCTCCTATCCTGTCGATGAAGGGGGCGATCTCGTCGAGATCGCTGATCTCCGCGAGCCGGCCGTCGCGACCGACCAGGTGGATTGCCGCGTTGTGCTCGAAGCCGCCCCGGCCGTCATCGATCACGATGATGCCGAATGCGTCGAGCAAGGCCTCGAGGTGGGCTGCATCGCGCACCCGCGCGATGCGCCAGTGCGCCCCATCGGCCCCGAAGATGCGCGCGTACTCGCTCATGCGGGCCGGATCGTCGCGCGCAGGGTCGAAGCTGATGCTGAGGAGCGCAAAGTCGCGGCCCAGCGACTGTTGCGGCACGTGCTCGCGGATTTGCTTGAAGGCCATGCCGAGGGCGAGGCAAATCGTGTCGCAGTGCGTGTAGATGAACTCCACCGCCAACAGGCGCCCTCGGTACTCGTCGAGGCTGAACTCGCGGCCGTACTGATCCTCGAGCAGTGCCGGCGGTAGCGGCCGCGGCGCGCGCAGCACCTCGACGCGCCGCGCGGTTTCCGCCGTGTAGGCCGTCAGGCCGTCGGTGCCCCACCACAGTGCGCCGAAGCCGAGCGCCGCCACCAGCGTGGCGGCGACCACGCAATGGGCGATATGGCGGCCCGCGAGACTCGTTGCATCGAGGGCGCTCATGGCACTCATGCAGCTGCCCCGGCAACGGCCAGCGAGGCGCGCGCACGGTCGCGGCGGGCGAGGCCCAGGCGGGCGAAAAAGCGCACCAGGAACACCAGCGTCGCGCCGACCACCAGCATGGCGAACAGTGACCCGATGCGGTCATACGGCAGCCATTCGGGCAAGTGGTCCGCATAGCGGCGTGCGACGCTTTCCTTGCCCGAGTACAGGAAGCTCAGCGTGAAGCCCACCGTGCCGAGCGTATAGGCCCAGAAGGCGGCACGGTCGGCCAGGCTGTCGGCGGCATTCCGGTTCGGTTTGCCGAGGTAGTACATGAAGCCGAAGACCATCGCGATCATGCCCAGCAGCAGGTAAGTATGGAAATGCCCCGGCACCCACATCGTGTTGTGCATGACGTAGTTGACCGAGATCGTGCCGTCGATGAAGGCTGGCATCGCGCCCGCCGCCCATCCGAACAGCGAAACGAACAGCAGCCGCACGCTCATGTCCCAACGGATCCCCGAGCGGTACACCAGCATCAGCGCACCGTACGCGGTGACGAGCAGGATCGGCACGGTGTTCAGATAGCCGATCACCTGGCCCATGACGAGCATCCATCTGGGGAACGCGAAGTCCATCAGCAGGTGGTGCGGGAAGATGAACATCACCATCAGCGTCGAGGCCGTCCACGAGGCGAGGAACACCTTGTTCGCCTTCCACGGGCGCTGCGTATAGCGCGGCAGAATTTCGTATACCGCGATCACCGCCATGTAGATCGTCGCGTTGATGAACACGTGGCCGAAGAAGTAGATCATCGCCTTGGCAAGCAGCGGGTCGATGTCGAAGGCGGGTACGTACAGGTTTATCAGCATCATCGTCAGAATGCTCGCGCCGACGACCAGCCCGATGACGTTGACGATGGTCACCATGGTGCTCGCGACAACCGCAGGCGGCGGGGCGTTGCCGTCGTCCTTGCCGAACAGTTGCGGCCAGCCGAGCGAATTGGCGAAGTTGCCGTAGCGCGTGACGATCGCGCGGGCGATGTCCAGGTGCAGCAACAGGAATCCGACGCCGATCACCAGCAGGCCGCCCATGAAGAGCGCCGCGGCGTGTTCGCTCCACATGCCAAGAGACGTTCCAGGCAGGGGATACAGGAAGGTCCACGCGCCGTGGAAGTCGCCGAACAGCACGCTGGCGAGGATCATCGTGACGCCGATCAGGAACAGCGCCAGGTTGGCAGCGAAGACCTTCGGCGACAGCGTCACGTACTGGCGCAGGAAGTACCACATCACCGCCGCACCGGCGATGCCGGCGATGCCGACCATGCCGGCGCCGTGCAGCGTCATCAGCTTGTAGAACCACGGGGCGCCCATCGAGATCCACTGTGCCTGCTCCAGACGCATCAGCAGACCGAAAACCATCATCAGCAGCAATACCGCCGCAGTCGTCACGAGATAGGCGAGCACCCCGATTGGGGCGCCACGTTCGGGCATGGGGGCGTAGGTCGAGTTTGCCATTTTTGCTTCCTCCTTTACTGCTTGACGACCTTGAGTTCGGCGATCATGCTGTGATGCACGGTGCCGCAGTACTCCAGGCACAGGATCTTGTAGCTGCCTTCCTTGCTGAAGGTGTGCTTCAAGGTGTTCACGTAGCCCGGCATGGCCTGCACCTGCGCAATCAGCCGCATGTCCGTGTCGTAGATGCCGAAACCGTGATTCACGTCTGCGCTCGTGACCTGGAACTCCACCGGGCGGTTGACTTCGACCTCGTTGTCGCTCAGTTCCCAGTACCAGAGGTGGCCGGTCGCGCGGATGACCTGTGCGGTCCCTCCGGTGCCCTCGCGGGCGTGAGCCGCGTCGTACGGCAGGCTGATCAGGGTGTAGATCATTGTCGGCCCGAAGGTCAGTGCCAGCCCCCAGAACAGTCTCGTGCGCAGGCGATAGGCACGCTTCTGCAGCGGCGCGAAGTCCGCTTCGCGATTGCCCGAGTTGATGGCCACATACACGAAGCCAAAGGCTACAAGGGCCATTAATACGAGCGATGCTTGCCAGGCGATTTCCTGCATGATGTTTCCTCCTCTCGGCGTTTTCTGCAGCAGTGATTCGAGTGTTGCCAACTGCAGTAGAGCGAGAGCCGTGCCAGATTGCCCAACTCGTTGATAAGCAATATATTGCTTGTATAGTCGCAGAGCTGCATGATATTGCACTTTACGCAATGGACGTTCATCTCCGCCGGACGACGCGTTCAGTTTGAACACAACCGCGCGATGCGCATTGTTCTTTGGGTTCGAAGGATTTCAGGATATAATCGCCGGGTTGTGCAATGCAGCAACCGGTGCGGCCGCAGTAAGCCGCTATCTGACCGCGGTGACGTACCGACCGCGCGACCCAGCCGAGGGACTGTAACCACAGCCCCATCGCCTCCGACCCGCCCTCCGCACTTCCATTCGTTCTTCCGATCGTCTGGCATCGCGATAAACGGTTGGCGCCGATGAGCGGTTCACCTTCGCAGTGCAAGCCAAGGTGTCCGCCCCAAGCCCATCTGCACGTCCCTGCCAGGGGCGCCGCGATGTTATTGCCCGTCACGTCGACGGGCCCAGACCGGCATGC
>DAOMNN010000017.1:42311-43411 GCA_035443825.1 Rhodocyclaceae bacterium
CCAGGGGCGCCGCGATGTTATTGCCCGTCACGTCGACGGGCCCAGACCGGCATGCGACGTGTGTCGCTGCCCGTAACACCAGGGAAGAAAATGAACTTCAAGGAACTCGGCCTCGATGAGGCCCTGCTGCAAGCAATAGAAACGTCCGGCTATCCGAATCCGACGGCGGTACAGTCGGAGGCGATTCCGGCTGCAATCACCGGCGTCGACCTGCTCGTCTCATCGCACACGGGAAGCGGCAAGACGGCAGCGTTCGCGCTGCCCTGCCTGCACCGGCTGGTGCAGCATGGACCGGCCCAGGGCTCGGGTCCACGTGTGCTGGTGCTGACGCCCACGCGCGAACTGGCCCAGCAGGTGGAAAAGGCGATCAAGACCTACGGTCGTCAGTTGCGCTGGCTCAATACGGCCTGCCTCGTCGGCGGTGCGCCGTTCTTCGCCCAGGCCAAACAGCTGTCGCGTCCGGTCGACATCGTGGTCGCGACGCCGGGCCGATTGATCGACCACCTGCAACGCCGCAAGCTGCGCCTGTCCGATCTCGAAGTGCTGGTACTCGATGAGGCGGACCGCATGCTCGACATGGGTTTCGCCGAGGACATCGAGACCATCGTCGCGGCCACACCGGCCTCGCGCCAGACGCTGCTCTTTTCGGCGACGCTCGATGGCGTGGTCGGACGGCTTGCCCAGAAACTTACCCGCGATGCGCGCCGCATCGAGATCGTGACCACCAAGGCGATGACCGGAAACGTCGAGCAGCGCCTGCTGATGACGGACAGCCTCGGCCACAAGACGCGTCTGCTCGAGGCGCTGCTGTCCGGCAAGGAAATGACCCAGGCCGTCGTTTTCACTGCCACCAAACGCAGTGCCGAAGAGGTGTCGCTCGGTCTTCAGGAGAAGGGTTTCTCCGCGGCCGCCCTTCACGGCGACATGCATCAGACGGCCCGCAACCGTACCCTGGATCGGCTGCGGCAGGGTCGGATCGGCGTCCTTGTCGCGACCGACGTGGCCGCACGCGGCATCGATGTCGCCGGCATCAGTCATGTGATCAACTTCGACGCGCCGCGTGCCGCGGAGGACTATGTTCACCGCATCGGCCGTACCGG
>DAOMNN010000017.1:43511-47518 GCA_035443825.1 Rhodocyclaceae bacterium
GGTCGTGATGCCCGCAGTGGCTTCGGCGGTTCGGACAAGTCCGGGTCACGACGCCGCGCGGGGACCGATTACCGCTGAGAAGGGGTAATCGGCTCAGCCGGCACGTCCGGTTCGAATGCGGGGCTCGGAGCCGATGCGGCTCCGAGTTTCCCTTCCTAGGGCGTGTCGCTGCGCGCGGCTTCGACCTCGGCTGCGCGCAGATGCGCGGCGAGTTTGTCCAGAACGCCGTTGACAAAGCGATGGCCGTCCGTGCCGCCATACGATTTGGCCAATTCTATGGCCTCGTTGATCACGACACGGTATGGAATCTCGAGACTGTTCTTCAGTTCGTGCGTGCCCAGAAGCAGAATGGCGCGTTCGACTGGTGACAGTTCGCGCACCTCGCGATGAATGAACGGGGCGAACTCGGCCTGCAGCGATTCGACATTCCCGAGGGTGCCATGCAGCAATCCGACGAACAACTCACGATCGGCCTTGTCGAATCCGCTCACCTGCTCGATGTGAGCCTCGATCATCGACACGGAGTTTCCCGACAGGAGCCACTGATAGATGCCCTGAAGGGCGAACTCGCGTGCGCGCCGCCGTCCCGCCTTTCCGCTCATCGCAACGCCTTGAGCAGATTGGCCATCTCGACTGCGCCCTGCGCGCATTCCGTCCCCTTCTCCTGCATGCGAGCGAGTGCCTGATCGTCGTCCTCGGTGGTAAGCACGCCGTTGGCGATCGGTACCCCGCTGTCCAGCCCGACCCGGTTGATGCCGCTACCCATCTCGTTGGAGACCAGTTCGAAGTGGTAGGTCTCGCCGCGGATCACGGCGCCCAGAGCGACAAGCGCATCGTAGCGTCCGCTGCGCGCCATAGCCTGCAGCGTCAGCGGAATTTCGAGCGCACCAGGCACGGTCGCGATGCGGATCCGCTCGGAGGCGACGCCGAGGCGCAACAATTCGTCCGTACACGCGGAGAGCAGCCCTTCGCACACATCCTGATTGAAGCGGCTCATGACGATGCCGACGCGCAGTTCGCGCCCGTCGAGATTGATGTCGAATTCTGGAATGTTGTCGTAGCGGGCCATGGGTCGGGGGTCTTGTCAGGTTGGGGGCAGGATCAGTCCTGATCCACGAATCCGGTTATCTCGAGCCCGAATCCGGTCATGCTCGGGATCTTCTGCGGCTTGGCCATCAGGCGCATCTTGCCGACGTTCAGATCGCTGAGAATCTGGGCGCCGACGCCGAACAGGCGCGGGTCCCATCTTGCAGGCCGGGTCGTGCTGCCCTGCAGGCTCGCCAGCAGTTCATGCCCCGGCTGAGGACGGTAGAGCAGAACCACGACACCGCATTCGGCCTGCGCGATCCGTGCCAGCGACATGTCGATCGGAAAGCTGTGACTGCCGCTATCCTGGTCGAGAAAGTCGACCACCGAGATGGGCTCATGCACACGCACCAGGGTTTCGCGGTCGGGCCGGATCTCACCGTGCGTGAGGGCGAAATGCACATCGCCCGAGGTCATGTCCTCGAAGGCCGCCAGACGGAAGCGACCGTGTGCGGTCTGGACTTCCTTCTCGGCGACGCGCTTGACCAGGTATTCGTTGGCCGAACGATACTCGATGAGGTCGCGGATAGCACCGATCTTGAGACCGTGCTCCTTGGCAAAGGGAATCAGGTCGGGCAGCCGCGCCATGGTGCCGTCGTCCTTGAGGATTTCGCAGATCACCGCCGCAGGTTCCAGTCCCGCGAGCAGGGCCAGATCGCAACCCGCTTCGGTGTGGCCGGCGCGGATGAGCACGCCGCCGCGCTGCGCCATGAGCGGGAAGATGTGGCCCGGCTGTACGATGTCCTCCGGACGGGCATGGCGCGCGACCGCGGCCTGGACCGTGCGCGAGCGATCCTGGGCGGAGATGCCCGTGGTCACGCCTTCGGCAGCCTCGATCGAGGTCGTGAAGGCGGTCCCGTGCGGCGATCGATTGTTGCGCACCATCAGCTGCAGGTCGAGCTGACGGCAGCGTTGCTCCGTCAGCGTCAGGCAGATGAGGCCACGCCCGTACCTGGCCATGAAGTTGATCGCCTCGGGTGTCACGTGTTCGGCGGCGAGCACGAGGTCCCCCTCGTTTTCGCGGTCCTCTTCATCGACAAGCACGACCATGCGTCCGACACGGATGTCCTCGATGATGTCCTTGATTGGCGCCAATGCCGTCATCAGTTCGACTCCTTGCGCCAGTCGAGCATGCGCTCCACGTAGCGTGCGATCAGGTCGATCTCCAGATTGACCCTGCTTCCGGCCTGCAGGCGCCTGAGGTTGGTAACGGCGATCGTATGCGGGATCAGATTGATGGAAAAATCCGTCCCCTCGACACGATTCACGGTGAGACTGACCCCGTTCACGGTGACCGAACCCTTGCGCGCGATATAGCCGGCGAGCGGCGCCGGCGAGCGCACCACCAGTTCATGGCTCTCCCCCACCGGGTTGAAGCGCAACACTTCACCCACGCCGTCGACATGCCCGGTGACCAAATGTCCGCCCAAACGGTCCGCCAGACGCAAGGCCTTTTCCAGGTTGACCTCGTTGCCGATGTCGTCCAGGCCGGTGGTGCAGTTGAGCGTCTCGCGCGACACGTCGAAGCGCGCCAACTTGCCCTCGAGTTCGACGACGGTCAGACACACGCCGCTGTTGGCGATGCTGTCGCCGATCAGCACGTCGGAGAGATCCAGCCCGTCGGTGTCGACGCTCAGGCGCACGCCGTCGGCGAGTGGTGCGATATCCACGATTCGGCCGCATGCGGCCACGATTCCGGAAAACATGAGTGACGGGTCAGCCTGTGAGGTGCATTGAAGAAGCGCAATTGTAGGCCAAAACGCCAAACCAGCCCATGATGGACCGGGTCTGGCGGCCCCTGCGGCAGCAGTTGCTCAGCGCAGGACGGCGTCGAGGATCTCGCCGAAGGGCCCGGCGCGCATGAATCCGACCACGCGGATATGCTCCATTTCGCGGCCGTTCGGGTCGAAGAAGATGATGCCGGGCGGCCCGAACAGGTTGAAGCGCTGCAGCAAGGCCTTGTGGTCGTCGTTGTTGGCCGTGACGTCGGCCTTCAGGAGCAGCATCTGGCCCATTCTGGCGGCGACCGCCGGGTCGGAGAAGGTGAAGCGCTCCATTTCCTTGCACGAAACGCACCAGTCCGCATAGAAATCGAGCATCACCGGGCGGCTGGCGCTTGCGAGGCGGGCATCGAGCTGCACGATCGAGTCAACGCGTTCGAACTGCGGCTGGGCGCTGGCCACACCTGCGGGTGCGCGAAGTACTGCGAGCGGCTGGAGCGGGTCGCGCGAGCCCGCAAGCGTGCCGATCAGCATCGCCGCTCCCGACAGCAGCATGACCACGCCGACGCCTTTCCAGAAGCGCTGCCAGCCACGGGCATTGTGCGGCAACGGATCGAGTGCGTGGAGGAAGATGCCGGAGAAAACCAGCAGCGCGGTCCATGCGAGCATCGTCGCGGCGGCTGGAACCACGGGGGTAAGCATCCACACCGCGACCGCCAGCAGCATCACGCCGAAGGTCTTCTTGACACCCTCCATCCACGGGCCGACCCGCGGCAGCATTGAACGCGTGCCCACGCCGACGAGCAGCAGCGGTGCGCCCATGCCCAGACCCATCGCGAACAGGGCGAGCCCGCCGAGCACGCCGTCTCCGGTCTGGGCGATATAGAGCAGCGCGCCGGCCAGCGGTGCGGCCACGCAGGGGCCGACGATCAGCGCCGAGAGCACGCCCATGACCGTCACGCCACCGACACTGCCGCCTTTCTGATGGCTTGCCGTACTCGACAGCCGGCTCTGCACCGAACTGGGCAATTGCAGTTCGTAGAAGCCGAACATGGACAGCGACAGCAGCACAAAGACCAACGCAAAGCTTCCCAGCACCCAGACGTTCTGCAGTGCAGCCGTGAGCATGGTGCCGGAGAGTCCCGCCGCGACCCCCGCCAGGGCGTAGGTGACGGCCATCCCGAGAACGTATGCGAGAGA
>DAOMNN010000017.1:47618-51402 GCA_035443825.1 Rhodocyclaceae bacterium
GCCATCGGCGGGTAGCAGATGCCGCCGTCCCAGCAACCCTGGCTGTTTCCGGTCAGACTGAGCTGCGTCACCCCTTCCGGGGCCGACACCGGGATCAGGATTCGCAGCGTGCCGCGGTAGATCTCGGTCTCGCCGAAGAATTCGTCCTTGTACTGCTCCCCGGGAGGCAGCTCCGCTGTGCCCAGGCTCGCCGATTCGGGGTCGATGCCGAATCCCAGCTTGCCACGATAGAGGTAGTAGCCCTTGCGGATGCGGTAGGTGGCCTCGATGGTTTCGGCGTCCAGTACGCGCGCCGAGAATTCGAAAGCCTGCTCGGGTGCGACCGGATCGGCCAGCGCGGGGGAGGTCGCCACAAGGGACGACAGCACTGCGAAGACGGCGAGAATTGAGAGGATACGGCGCATGATCTCGATCAGGGTGACGATTGAACAGGAGGTTTCGCTTACGTCGTTGAGGCTATGTGTCTTCTTCGGGGGCGGTTTCCGTGTCGACCCAGTCGAGATAGCCCTGCAAACCCGTCGATACGGGGACCGCAACAATCTCGGGAAGTTCGTACGGATGCTTCGCGCGGATTGCTGCCTCGAGAGCAGGATAGCGCGCGCGGGTCGTCTTGATCAGCATCGGCCACTCCTGATCGTCTTCGATCGCGTCACGCCAGCGATACACCGAGCGGCACGGCGCGAGGATATTTACGCACGCGGCCAGCCGCTCATCGAGCAGATGTCCGGCGAGTGAGCGCGCACCTGCCTCGTCGGGGAGGTTGGTAAGAACCACGAGCACTTCGGTCATCGGATACCCCATCCATCGGCAATCGCACATTGTCCCAATTCGATGCGATGAATGCCAGTATTCGCCCTGAAGCGGGAATCGCGAGCGCTCGTGTGCCGGTGCTCACGAGCGCGAGATGCGGTACGCCAACTGACCGAGCCACTCGTGGGCTGCAATCCAGCCCGCAAACGCGGCCCAGGCGTTCGGCACGATGTCCCGGATCCGTGGGTCGGCGTCTCCTCCGCCAAACCAGGCAGTGGGGGCTGAGACCACCTCCAGGCCCTGCGCCTCGAATTCGCTGCGGGCACGTTCCATGTGAATCGCGTGCGTAACCAGTACCACCCGGTGTACATTGGCCGCCTTCAATTGAACGGCCGAGAATTGCGCGTTCTCGCGCGTGTCGCGTGATGCCGATTCAGTCCACCGCACCGGCATGCGGAAATCGATCTCGAGTGCGGCCTGCATCAGGTCGGCCTCCGCCATGCCGGTCCTTGCAGTGCCTCCGGAGACGAGAATGGGCAGCCCGGTTTCGCGCGCCAGGCGTGCCCCGTAGCGTAGCCGTTCGAGGGTCAGGCGGTTGACGGTTTCACCCCCGTATTCCGGCGCATGTTCGCGTTTGCCCCCGCCCAGAATCACGATCGCCTGAGCCGTTTCGGCTTCCGCGATCACCAGCGGCGGGGTAGTCTCCAGGTTTCTCGCCATCAAGCCCACGCTCGCCGGAGCAGACAGCAGGAAGGCAAGTGCCAGTCCGGTCCAGCCGAGGGTGAGGCCGACGCGGCGATGTCTGCGCAGCACGATCAGTCCCAGCGCCATGAGCAGCAGGGGCCCGAGTGGCGGCAGGGCGGCGAGGGCGGCGATTTTCTTCAGCCAGAAGAGCGCAATTGCGGTATCGAAGGCCATTTGGATTGTACCGGGGTGAGTGCGCCAGTATTATCCCCTACAAGTCAATTGCCGCGGCTCTGATGCCGTCCGTCTGCCATGCCTGATCACCGCTTCGGCATCGAATCGCTCTGCCTGCACGCTGGTCAGCAGCCGGATCCCGTGACCGGCGCGCGAGCAGTTCCCATCTATCAGACGACCTCGTTCGTGTTCGACTCGGCCGAACATGCCGCGTCGCTTTTCAATCTGCAGACCTTCGGCAACGTGTATTCGCGTATTTCGAACCCGACCGTGGCGGTGTTCGAGGAGCGTATGGCAGCGCTCGAAGGCGGGCGTGCGGCCCTGGCGACGTCGAGTGGTCTGGCCGCGCAGATGACGGTGTTCCTGACCTTGTGCGAAAGCGGTGACGAGATCGTTGCCGCACGCACCCTCTACGGCGGCAGCTTTTCGCAACTCGACGTCAGTCTGCGCCGCCTGGGCATCAGGACCGTATTCGTCGATCCGGCTGACCCGGAGAACTTCCGTGGGGCAATCACCGACCGCACCAAGGCGGTCTACGGCGAGATCATCGGTAATCCGGGACTCAACGTCCTCGACGTCGCCGCGGTGGCGAAGATCAGTCGTGCCGCCGGGGTGCCGCTGGTAATCGACAATACCCTCGCATCGCCCTATCTGTGTCGTCCCATCGAGCATGGCGCCGACATCGTCGTGCATTCGGCGACCAAGTATATCGGGGGCCATGGCACGTCCATGGGGGGCGTGCTGATCGAGTCCGGGAAGTTTCCATGGGACAACGGGCGTTTCCCGCAGATGATCGAGCCGTCGTCCGGGTACCACGGTGTGCGCTTCTACGAAACCTTCGGGGACTTCGGATTCTCGATGAAGGCGCGCATGGAAACCCTGCGCACGTTCGGTCAGGCGCTGTCGCCGTTCAATGCCTTCCTTTTGCTGCAGGGCCTGGAGACGTTGCACGTGCGGATGGATCGCCATGTATCCAATGCCCGCGCGGTAGCCGAATTCCTGAATGGCCATGGACAGGTTTCGTGGGTGAACTACCCTGAACTCCCAGGGGGTCCGGACCTTGCGCTGGCCGGGAAATACCTGCCGAAGGGGGCTGGCGGCATCCTGTCCTTCGGGATCCGTGGTGGTCAGCCGGCCGGGGAGCGCTTCATCGAAGCGCTGCAGATGATCAGTCACCTCGCGAACGTCGGTGACGCCAAGACCCTGGTGATCCACCCTGCGTCCACCACCCATCGGCAACTCTCCGAGGACGAGCAGCGTGCCGCAGGGGTGCCGCCGGACATGGTGAGATTGTCCATAGGCATCGAAACCCTCGAGGACATCATCTGGGACATCGATCAGGCGCTGGCCAGAGTGTCGGCATAGGAGGCGACGACGGTGCGCGAACTCATATGGGCGGTGATTGCGATACTCGCCGGATACGTCGTGCTGCAGCTTTATCGCGCGATGCGCGTCGAGTCGAGGCAGCCATCGGACGAATACGAGGAGGGTGAGTTCGGGTCCGGCTCCTCCAATGCAGCCGATCCTTCCGCAACGGGGAAGGATGACGACCCGGGCAACGACGACGTCTTTGTATTCGAGCCGGCCGTGCGCACCGTGCCGCCAGACGCCGGGGTGGATTTCCACGCAACGCTGCAGGCGCGGCAGATGCACCAGGTGATCGAACGCCTGGACGAAAAACTGGCCGCGCAACAGGCCCGGATCGCCGAGCTCGAATCGGCGCTTGGAACCCTGCGCGAGCAACTGGATACGACGGGTGTCGTTCAGAACATCTCGCCCGAGTACAACGAGGCGCTGGTGTTCGCACGGCGCGGTCTCGATGTGGACGCAATCGCCGAACGGTGCGGGATATCGGTTGCGGAGGCGGAGCTGGTCCGGTCACTGGCGCAGCAGGGAAGCGCCGACACAGGGGAGGACTCATGATCAACAGGACGGCCGAAGATTATCGGAAGGTGCTCGATCCGCGCCGGGCCCGGCGCGCTTTTCTGTACCGGGCGGGATTGGGGACCGTGCTGATCGTCGTCATGGTGATTGGCTTGACGCTGTACGACGCGGGCGAACCGCCCGTGCCGCCGACTCCGGATCGCCCCGTCGAGTCGATGTCTCCGGTGATCGG
>DAOMNN010000018.1:0-37367 GCA_035443825.1 Rhodocyclaceae bacterium
TCGCCTCTCAAAAAACCGCGCAAGCAAACCGCAAACCGTTCACACAAGTACGACCCGAAACGAGCGCGGAGCATATGCATCGCAGCGAATGCGTCAGGAGCATGGCCATGGCGGCATGACCAGGGCGACGGGGACGGTTGCCGCTTCGCGATCAGCGACCGCCCGAAGTCGCCTGGCAGATCAATACTGCGAAGCGGAAGATGCAAAGTTCTCGAAGCGGGTGTATTCGCCGACGAAGGTGAGCCGCACCATGCCGGTCGGACCGTTCCGGTGTTTCCCGATGATGAGTTCAGCCGACCCTTTGTCGGCGGAATCGGGGTTGTATACCTCGTCCCGATAGATGAACATGATGATGTCCGCATCCTGCTCGATCGCGCCGGACTCGCGCAGATCCGACATGATCGGGCGTTTGTTCGGGCGCTGCTCCAGACTCCGGTTCAATTGCGACAGCGCGATGATGGGCACGTGCAGTTCCTTGGCCAGCGACTTCACCGAACGCGAGATTTCAGACAGCTCCGCCGCACGATTGTCACTGTCGCGGGTGCTCGTCATCAACTGCAGGTAATCGATGACGATCAGTCCGAGTTTGCCGCATTGGCGCGAGAGCCTGCGTGCGCGCGCCCTCAGGTCGATCGGATTCAGACCCGGCGTCTCGTCGATGAACAGGGGAGCGTCATACAGCTTGCCCATGGCCATGGTGAGCCGCTGCCAATCCTCGTCGCCGAGTCGCCCCGTACGCAATTTGTGCTGATCGATGCGCCCGAGCGAGGAAATGAATCGCGTAGCAAGCTGGGTTCCCGGCATTTCCATCGAGAAGATCGCCACCGGCAAGCGGCAGTCGACCGCAACGTGTTCGGCGATATTGAGTGCGAGCGACGTCTTTCCCATCGCCGGGCGCCCGGCCAGAACGATCATGTCGGAAGCTTGCAGACCCGAGGTCTTCTCGTCGAGATCGACAAGCCCCGTCGGCACCCCGGTGACGTCGAGCGGGTTGTCCCGGTCGTAAAGCTCCTGGACCCTGTCGACCACCTGTTTGAGAATCGGCTGAATCGAAACGAAACCACTGGCGTGCCGCGCCCCCGCCTCGGCGATCTCGAAGACACGAGCCTCGGCTTCATCGAGCAAGGTCTTCGCATCCCGGCCGGCGGGACTGAGCGCACTGGCAGCGATCTCGTCGCCAACCGCAACCATCTTCCGCAGGATGGCGCGTTCGCGCACGATCTCGGCGTAACGACGGATATTCGCAGCCGAGGGGGTGCTGTTCGCAACCTCGGCGAGATACGCGAGACCCCCCGCCTGTTCGGACTCGCTGTTCTTCTCGAGCGATTCGAACACCGTCACCACGTCAGCAGGCTTTCCGAGATCGATCAGACGCGATATGTGACGGTAGATGCGCCTGTGGTCGTCACGATAGAAATCCTCGACCGTGACGAGATCGGCGATTCGCTCCCAGGCCGCATTGTCGAGCAGGATGCCGCCGATCAGCGACTGCTCTGCCTCGAGCGAATGCGGCGGAAGGCGGATCGAAGCGATCTGCGGGTCCCCGGCGCTTCCGGGGCGAGTCGAACTGGAAGAGGACATCGGACTTGTATCTGTCTACGGGAGTTCGATTCTACCGGGCGCAACAAGAAAAAGGGGCTGCCGAGGCAGCCCCTTTCGTCGTTTCCGCCATACCGGCTTACTGCTGATCGCCCAGGACCGACACGGTGATGCTGGTCACCACATCCGAATGCAGCGCGACATCCAGCTGGACATCGCCAACCTGCTTGATCGGACCTTCGGGCATCCGGATCGCACTGCGCTCGATCTCGAAACCCTGCGTCGCGAGGGCTTCGGCGACATCCGCATTGGTCACCGAACCAAACAGGCGGCCGTCCATCCCGGCCTTGCGCGTGATCTGCACCATCAGGCCTTCGAGCTTTGCCCCGAGCGCCTGGGCAGCCGCAAGCTTGTCGCCCTGCATGCGTTCGAGTTCGACACGACGCGCCTCGAACTCGGCCTTGTTCGCCTCGGTAGCGCGCTTGGCCTTGCCTTGCGGGATCAGGAAGTTGCGGGCATAGCCGTCCTTGACCTTGACGATATCGCCGAGGGTGCCGAGATTGGTGACTTTCTCGAGAAGAATGATTTGCATGTCCGATCTCTCCGGTTACTTGTGCAGATCGGTATAAGGCAGCAGAGCCAGGAAGCGGGCGCGCTTGATCGCGGTCGACAGTTGGCGCTGGTAGCCGGCCTTGGTACCGGTAATGCGGGCCGGCATGACCTTGCCGGTTTCCGTTACGAAATCCTTGAGAAGGTCGACATCCTTGTAGTCGATCTCCTCAATCTTCTCGGCGGTGAAGCGGCAGAATTTGCGGCGCTTGAAAAGGCTGCGGCCGCCGCGGTCATCCTTCTTCTTGAACTTTGATTTGGGCTTGAAAGCCATTTTGGTTTCCTTCCAGAAATTCGATCGTGCTCAGGTGCAATACCGGCGATCTGCTGCGAAGACTCTTGGCAGCCAGAAATCCGGTAACCCGTATCCTCATGCCCGGGACTGCCGCGGCCAACACACTGGCCAACTCCCCAACCGCCACTGCCTGCAATCCGACCGACACATCCCTGACAAGGCCCGCTTCGACCTGCGTCGATTCATGCGTCAGACTGCATTCTGCGACCGGTACCCCGGCCGGAGTTCGACGCATTGGCTGCAATTCGAGCAGCAGCGCGTCGAGCGTGAGCTGGTTCAATCCCGTGTCCGCCACCTCAGGCAGACTGCGCTTCTTCCGCCTTGTCGCTCTCGCTGTCGCCTTCGTCTTCGCCATCGGCAGCCGGGGTCAGCGAGCGGGACTTCTCTTCCTTCATCATCGGCGAAGGCGCGCTCACCGCACTCTTCGTCTTGACGGTCAGATGGCGCAACACCGCATCATTGAACTTGAATGCGTGCTCGAGTTCGCCCAGCGCCTCGCCGTCGCACTCGATATTCATGAGCACGTAGTGCGCCTTGTGCATCTTCTGAATGGGGTATGCCATCTGGCGACGCCCCCAGTCCTCGAGGCGATGAATCTGCCCGTTTCGGCTGGTGACGATGCTCTTGTAGCGTTCGATCATCGCCGGGACCTGCTCGGACTGGTCCGGGTGAACGATGAACACGATTTCATAGTGTCGCATGCATGCTCCTTGTGGTTGATGACAGCTCCCCGGCATGCGATTGTCCGGTGGAGCAAGGGTAAGCGCGGGATAATAGCAGGAAACTCAGGTGAATCAAAGGCTGGAAATGCGCCCCAGGCTACCTCGGGCGCGCTTCCCAGATCTTGTGCAGGCGCTTGACGCTGACCGGCACCGGGGTCTTCAGCTCCTGGGCGAAGAGGCCGACACGCAACTCCTCGAGAAGCCAGCGAAACTCCTCCAGCGCTGCATCGACAATCCCGGCCTTGCGCCGGGCGAGCCACTCGCGTTCGAACGCGTGCGCCAGGGCGCGCCATTCCGCCATCGATTGCGCATCACGCGCGGGGTTGTTGCGCAACTTGTCGAGCCGTACGCCGACACCCTTCAGATAGCGCGGAAAGTGGGTCAGTCGCTCCCACGGATGGACGACCAGAAAATCCCTTGGCATCAGAGCCTGGACCTGCGCGCGTATGTCCGCAGCCACTTCCGGAAACGCCTTCAGCGCGGCCACCCGCTTGTGCAGCGTGGCGTGCTCGGCCAGCAACTCCCGGGCCACACGCATGAGTTCCTGCGCGACCAGACTCATTCTTGGTTTCGCCTCGGCGCAACGGGTGGCAAAACCTGCTGCGTCCGTCGGCAGCGGATCGAGCAGACAGACGCGCTCCAGCGTGGCGGCGACCAGTTGCGACTTGAGTTCGGCCTCGGTGCCGAACGGGCTGAAGGCCAGTGCGAGCTCGCGCATGCCGGGCAGGCGTTCGATCGCCTTCACCTGGTCCTTGAGCGTCAGGGCGAACAGGCGGGCAAGCCCCTTGCGGTGCACTCTGGCGGCTTCCTCGGGCGTGTCCACGGGGCGTAGCGAGACACTGTCACCGTCGTCGTGAAGCGCCGGAAAACCCATGACGTCACGACCCGCCACGCGCAACTCGATCAACTCGGGCAGCGTGCCGAAAGTCCAGCCGGTGAGGCCCGATAGCGCCTTGTCCGCCGGGGCTGCCGCCGGGTCCCGTACCTTGCCCGAGATGGCTGCGCCGTGCAGATCGTGCGCGTCATCCTTTGCCACGATCTGCGCGGCCTTGATACGGTCTGTGGCCTGCTTGCCGAGTCGGGCGCGCAGATCCCCCAGATCGCGTGACTGTCCGAGCACACGACCATGCTCGTCGACCACGCGGAAGTTCATGAAGCAGTGCGGTTTGAGATTCTCGGGGCGGAACGATTCGAGCGGCAGTTTCAGCGACACGCGCTCCTCGACGAAGCCTTGCAGGGCACGCAGCAGCGGGATATCAGTCGCATATTCGCCTTTCTCGACCGCAGCGGCGAAATCGGCGGCACTCGCGGCCACAGGCTGCAGGCGATGGCGGTGTTTCTGGGGAACCGTCCTGAGCAGTGCCGCAACTTTCTCCTCGAGAAGGCCCGGCACCAGCCACTCGCAGCGTGCGGCCGGAATCTGGTTGAGCATCGCGAGTGGTACGGTCAACGTCACCCCGTCGTCGGCCTCGCCCGGCTGATGCAGATAGCCGAGCCTGAGCTTCTGGCCGAACACCTCGAATGTCTGCGGAAAGCGGTCGGTGGTGATGCCTTCGGCCTCGTGCCGCATCAACTGGTCGCGCGTCAGGTGAAGCCGCTTGGGATCCGCTTGCTCGGTCTTCATTCGCCACGACTCGAATCCGGCCAGGTCGAGCACGTTTTCGGGAATCTTGGCGTCGTAAAAGGCGAAGATGAGTTCCTCGTCCACCAGCACGTCGGGGCGCCTTGCCTTGTGCTCGAGCCGTTCGATCTCGGCCACCAGGCGCCGATTGTGCTGGAGGAAAGCCATGCCGCGCGCTGGCCCCTCGGCGATCTCTCCACTCACCAGACCTTCGCGGATCAGCAGCTCGCGACACAGGGCCGGATCGATGTCGGCATACCCCACCGGGCGTCGTCCGTACAGCACCAGCCCGTGCACCGTGCCGCGCTCCCACGCACGCACCGCGCCGGCAGCCTTCGACCAGTGGGGTTCGAACACGTGGCGCTTGAGCAGGTGCGCCCCCACCTCCTCCAGCCATTCGGGCTCGATCCGGGCGACGCAGCGCCCGAACAGGCGGGAGGTGTCCACGAGTTCGGCACAGACCAGCCATTTGCCCGCCTTTTTCGCAAGCGTCGAACCCGGATGCGGCCAGAACCTGATGCCGCGAGCACCGAGATAGCTCCCAGCCTGGGGCCCGGTCGCATCCTCGATCCTGCAACCGACATGGCCCAGCAGACCCGCGAGCAGCGCCTTGTGAATCGCATCGAAGGCGGCGGGAAGCTGGTTCTCCTTCCAGCCGTGTTCGGCGCACAGGACATGGAGCTGGCCATGCACGTCGCGCCATTCACGCATGCGCATGTATGACAGGAAATGTTGCCGGCACCAGGCCTTCTGCTTGCTGCCGGACTCATGACGCACGACTTCCTGCCAGGCATTCCACAGATTGCGGAACCACAGGAACTCGGAGCGCTGGTCCTGCTCTCCTCCGCGGAACCTGGCGTGTGCCTGGTCGGCCGCAGCGCTGCTCTCCTGCGGACGCTCGCGCGGATCCTGAACCGACAGCGCAGCCGCGATAACCAGCATCTCGGCGAGACAGCCGCGCTCGCGCGCCGCGAGAAGCATGCGCCCGACCTTGGGATCGAGCGGCAGTCGCGCCAGCTCGCGTCCGACCGCCGTCAGTTCGCGCCGCTCGTCGTCGCTCACCGCGCCGAGTTCGGTCAGCAACTGGTAGCCGTCGGTGATCATGCGCGGCAGCGGCGGATCGATGAAGGGGAAGTCCTCGACGGCACCCAGGCGCAGCGCCTTCATCCGCAGGATGACCCCGGCCAGCGAGGATCTCAGGATCTCGGGGTCGGTATGCTCGTCGCGTCGCTCGAAGTCGTCCTCGTCGTAGAGACGGATGCACACCCCGTCCATGACGCGCCCGCAGCGCCCCGCGCGCTGCATCGCCGCCGACCGGGCAATCTTCTCGATCTGGAGTTGCTCGACCTTGTTGCGATGGGAATAGCGCTTCACTCGCGCAAGGCCGCTGTCGATCACGTAGCGGATGCCCGGCACCGTGAGCGAGGTCTCGGCGACGTTCGTCGCCAGCACGACCCGCCGCCCCGTGCCCGGCGCGAAGATGCGCGCCTGTTCCTGGGCGGACTGGCGCGCATACAGCGGCAGGATCTCGGTCCCGGCCGCGTGATGCGCCTTGCGCAGGGCCTCGGCCGCCTCGCGGATCTCGCGCTCACCGGGAAGAAACACGAGCACGCCGCCCGAGCCGCAGCGCTGCGCATCATCCACGGCATCGACGATCGCATCGTAGAGGTCGCGGCTTTTTTCCTTGCGTTGCGCGGGACGTCGGCCCGTACCCGGCCTGCCCGGCGCCTCGTTTTCCTCGGCGACCGGTCGGTAGCGCATCTCGATGGGATACAGCCGCCCCGAAACCTCGATCACCGGCGCGGGCCGCTCGCGCGAGCCGAAATGGACGGCGAAGCGCTCGGCATCCAGCGTCGCCGAAGTCACGATGACCTTGAGGTCCGGCCGCCGCGGCAGCAGGGTCCTGAGGTAACCGAGAAGGAAATCGATGTTGAGGCTGCGCTCGTGCGCCTCGTCGATGATGAGCGTGTCGTAGGCACCCAGCGACGCATCGGCCTGCGTCTCCGCGAGCAGGATGCCGTCGGTCATCAGTTTGATGTGGGTGGACGCACCGATACGGTCGGTAAAGCGGATCTTGTAGCCGACTGCCTGTCCGAGTTCGGACTTCAGCTCCTGCGCAATACGGCTCGCGGTGGCGCGCGCGGCCAGTCGCCTCGGCTGCGTATGGCCGATCAGGCCAGTCACGCCGCGTCCGAGCTCGAGGCAGATCTTGGGCAGCTGGGTGGTCTTCCCTGACCCTGTTTCGCCGCACACGATGACGACCTGATGTGCCGCGATCGCGGCGGCGATCTCGGCGCGCTTGCCCGACACCGGAAGTTCCTCCGGGAATTCTGGCTTTGGCAGACTCGCCCGCCGCGCCCCGACCGCAGCCCGGGAGCGCGCCAGCAATGCCTCGTAATCTCGCTGCAGGCGTTCGCGCTGCGCCGGATCGACGCGGCGTTCGAGCTTTTGCTGCAGCGCGCGCAGGCGCGGGCGATCGACGTTCAGGCAATCGGTGAAAACGTCGCCCTCACGGGCGGAAGCGGGATGTATCGTGCCGTTTTTCAATGCGGGGCGTATGGCCGGCACCTGCGGATGCAGGCCGTTGCCGTTCAGTCGGGAAACTCCGGGAGGGCCGATTATGCCAGAACGCCCCCAGGTCTCTGCACGCCTGGTCGGCCCGGAGACCCGTCCGTGCAGTGCAGCACCGTGTGCGGAACCTATAATGACCAGTGCAGGAGGGTTCGAAATGCCGAAGAGGGACAGCTTGCGCGACACCATCGTAGACGCCGCAATCGCATTGGCGGAGGAGAGTTCGTGGGAGGCGGTACGCCTGCATGAGGTGGCATCCCGGCTCGGCATCACGCTGGATGACATCCGCCAGCACTTTCGCGAAAAGGAAGACCTCGTTGATGCCTGGTTCGATCGCGCCGATCAGGCGATGTTGCGGGAAGCGCAGGCCGCGGATTTCGCGACTGCATCCTCGCGTCAGCGACTTTGCCGTCTGGTCATGGCCTGGCTGGATGCGCTGGCCCCGCACCGCAAGGTCACACGACAAATGATCGCGGGCAAGTTCGAGTTCGGTCATGTGCACATCCAGTTCCCGGGGCTGATGCGGGTCAGCCGCACGGTCCAGTGGATGCGCGAGGCGGCGGGGCGCAAGGCCACCTTCCTGCGCCGGGCGCTCGAGGAGACCGCGCTGACGACGATCTACCTCGCGACATTCTTTCACTGGATGAAGGACGGCTCGCAGGAGTCGGCAAGCACGCGGCGCTTTCTCGATCGCAAACTGGCGCTGGCCGAGCGCCTCGATCACGGCGTCTATCGCTGCGGCACGCGACCGACGGCCACCCCGGTCCCGGACGAGCCAACGCTCTGAGCCGAAGTACCCATGGATCCGCTGACTCATGCACTGAGCGGTGCGTTGCTGGCACGCGCGAGCGCATCGCGGCACCCGCCTCCCGACGCCCTGCCCCTGCGCCTGCGTCTGATGGCAGGATTTACGGCCGCGCTCTTTCCCGACATCGATTTTGCCCTGCGCCTGTTCGGCACTCTCGCCTATCTGAACTGGCACCAGGGCCTGACTCACTCGCTGCCGATGCTGCCGCTGTGGGCCTTCCTCCTCGCACATCTGTTCGCCCGGATCAGCGGCGGGCGCCATCATTGGCGATCGTTCTTCGCGCCTGCCTGCCTCGGCCTGGCGATTCACATCGTCGGCGATCTGATCACCGCCTACGGTCTGATGCTGTTCGCGCCGTTCTCGGGCGAGCGCTGGTCACTGCCGCTGGCCTTCGTGGTCGACCCGTGGATCACCGGAATCATCACCGCCGGCCTCCTGGCAGCCTTTCTGTTCCCGCGCCGCCGGCACATCCCCGCCGTCGCGCTGATCGTCCTCGGAATGTATGTCGGATTCCTCGCGACGCAGTACAAGCGCGCTCTCGATGCCGCCGAAGGGCACGCCATGACACTCACACCGGACGCGGGCGCCATCCACGCACTGCCCCAGCCGCTCTCGCCGCTGCACTGGAAACTGATCGTCACAGGCAATGAGCAATACCACGTCGCACGCGTGCGACTGGCTGCGTACCCGGGCTCGAACAACCAGCCTGCGGGAACACCCTGGGCGCCGATGGCCGCTGCCTACCTGCCTGTCGCTGCGGCCCCGTGGCAACGGGTCAGCATGTTTGGCGGGAACGATCACGATGTCGAACTGGCACGCAAGGCCTGGCACCAGCCGGCGTTTGCCGACTTCCGTCTTTTCGCCGTGTTTCCGTTCGTGGACCGGATAGATCGCGGTGACGACGCCATCTGCGTGTGGTTCCTCGACCTGCGTTTCGTGCTTCCAGCCATCCCACCCTCGTTCCGCTTCGGGTCATGTGTGGACGCGAAGGACGGGGAGTGGCATCTGCGTCGCGAACGCGGCGCATTGTGGATCGACTGAGCCGGCCCCCGCCCCGATGAGCACGCTCAACGCAATCCGATAACCATGCTCAGCATGAGCGTCAGGACCACCAGCAGCGCAGCCCATGCAATCACACCCGCCATCAGCACGAAGGAGCCCATCAGCCTTGCCTTGCTGTGGTTCTCGAGCCTGAACAGCGGTTCGACGCCGTGATAGATCAACGCGGCCGATGCCACCCAGGCCACTACCACCACCAGTGCGTTCAACCACGTCACCGGGATGAACAGGGCCAGGGACGACAGCCACAGCGGCGTCGGCGCGACCGCAGCCAGGATGAAGGCGTCCTCATAGGCGGGCTTGACGTCGACTGCATCGCCCATCTGCTGGATGATCGACGCCATCAACAACACCATGCCGATTTCGATGAAGAAGAATACCACCGCGATGGTCAGGGCCTCGACGGCGCTGATCTGCGGTACCAGCGCCGGAAACACCGCACCCGGCGTCACCAGCATCGAATAGAGGAACATCGCCGGAGGAATCAGGGACATCGGTACCACGTAACTGGCGAGCATCCCTGACACCGACGGGTGGACCCGCATCAGGTCCTGCCATCCTTCGGTATAGGAGTAGAGCATCTTGGGAAGATTGTGCGTATTCATGATCGACCTCCATGCTGGAGCCTGCTGACGAGTCCGGACCCGCGCGACTGCCCGGGTCCGACCGGCTCCCAGGCAATTCCTTTGACTTGGTCGTCCGGCGGATGATTCCGCCTGCTTCATTATAGGAAGCGACCCTTCACGGACTCCGTCGGAACAATCGCACGAGGCGCTTGTCGATCCGGGAAGCCGAAGGCCACGGCCGCCTGCCCGGCGACCGAATACACCGGGGAAGCGCCTCGTGCGATTGTTCCGACGCCACCGGGTGTGCTTGATGATGCGTGCCCTGCGCGCTATCGTCCTGCGTTTGCGTCAGACTCCTTCCCCGTCCTCATGCCCCGACTTCAGGCCTTTGCCCCGCTCGTGTCCGCCGACGCCCACACCCTGATTCTCGGCAGCATGCCGGGCGAGGCATCCCTCGCTGCAAATCAGTACTACGCGCATCCGCGGAACCTGTTCTGGCCGCTCGTCGCGGAAGTACTCGGTATCCCTGCGGAGTTGCCCTATGCGGAACGCACGCAACGCTTATGCGTACAGGGCTTCGCGCTGTGGGACGTACTCGCTGCCTGTCGACGTGCGGGCAGCCTCGACACCAGCATCGACCCCGCCTCGGTCGAGGTAAACGATTTCGGCTCGTTTCTCGCCAGGCATTCACGCATCGGGCGAATCTTTTTCAACGGCACCGCAGCCGAACGCATGTTCCGCAAGCGGGTCCTGCAGACCCTTCCAGCGCACGGGGAAATGAAAATGTTCCGCCTGCCATCGACAAGCCCCGCCAACGCGTCCATCCCCTACCCGAGCAAGCTCGCCGCGTGGAAGGCGTTGCGGCCGTGAGCGCCGGCGCACGTGTGGCCGTCATCGGGGGTGGTCCGGCCGGGCTGATGGCAGCCGAAGCGCTGGCGGCGAACGGGGTTGAAGTTGATGTTTACGACGCCATGCCGTCGCCGGGGCGCAAGTTCCTGCTTGCGGGCATAGGCGGGCTGAACCTGACACATTCAGAAGCGCACGACCAGTTCATTGCGCGTTACGGTCGGCGCAGCGCGGACATGCGGCCGCTGCTCGACGCCTTCGGTCCCGACGCGCTCCGGGAATGGGCCCGAACGCTGGGCGTGGAAACCTTCGTCGGCAGTTCGGGACGTGTCTTCCCCGGGCAGATGAAGGCCGCTCCGCTGCTGCGCGCCTGGCTGCATCGACTGCGCAACGCCGGCGTGCGCGTGCATGCGCGTCATCGCTGGCTGGGGTGGGGCAGTGCAGGGGCCCCGCCGACCTCGGGGTTGCGCTTTGCGACACCCGACGGCGAAAGGTGCGTGGATGCGGATGGGGTCGTGCTCGCACTTGGCGGCGCCAGCTGGTCGAGACTCCGCTCTGACGGCACGTGGGTGCCGTGGCTGCGCGACCGGGGCGTGCGCGTTGCCGACCTGAAGCCGGCCAATTGCGGATTCGAGGTGTCCACGACTTCAGGAACCGGCTGGAGCGAGCATTTCCGTACGCGCTTCAGCGGGCAGCCGCTGAAGTCCATCGCGATCCGCTTCGACGATCACGAAGGGACGACGCATGTGCGCTCCGGCGAATGCATGATCACCGCCGGCGGACTCGAAGGCAGCCTCGTCTACGCCTTGTCCGCCGCGTTGCGCGACACGATCGAGGCTCGGGGGTCGGTGACGCTCCATCTCGATCTGGCTCCGGGGCGCAGCCTGGAGCGACTCACACAGGACCTCGCCCGTCCACGCGGCACCCGTTCGCTTTCGTCCCATCTCGCGAGCAAGGCCGGCATCGCCGGCGTCAAGGCGGGCCTGCTGCGCGAATGCGTCGAACCCGACGCCCTCGCCGAGCCCGGTCGCCTTGCCGCCAGCCTCAAGGCGCTCCCGCTGGTGCTCGTGGCAACCCGCCCCATCGACGAGGCAATCAGCACCGCCGGTGGCGTCATGTTCGAGGATCTCGATGACGGGTTGATGCTGCGGGCACTGCCCGGTGTGTTCTGCTGCGGCGAAATGCTCGACTGGGAGGCGCCTACGGGCGGCTACCTTCTCACCGCCTGCTTCGCAAGCGGGCGCGCCGCCGGTCTGGGGGTGACGAAATGGCTTTCGACCGCGACTTCGCTCACACGCACTGACGAATGAGCGCAAGAACCGTAGATCGGCCTTGATCAACCTCGCCAGGCGTTGAAGAGTGCATACCCTGCCCAGGCCATGAGCAGCGAGCCGAACAGGTGCAGTCCGGCGTGCACGAGGAGCCACCCCCACTCGCCGCGCTGGACCAGATGCAAGCCCTCGGCGGAGAAGGTCGAGAAGGTGGTCAGTCCGCCCAGAAAGCCGGTCGTCAGGAAGAGCTTCAGCGCCGGAGACAGCGTCGGCACGGCATGGAGATAGCCGAGCACCAGTCCCATCAGAAGGCCCCCGGAAAGGTTCGCGAGCAGGGTACCGAGCGGGACCATCAGGAACAAGGGATTGAGCAGCAGGCCGAGGCCCCAGCGCAACCATGCGCCGAGCGCTGCTCCGATCCCGACCGCGGCAAACGCCGCGAAACCGACCGGGGTTGTCACCGTGCCGCTCCAGGTACCGGATCAGCCGCGATTTCCGGCGGTTCGAACCTGACGCCGTCCGGAACGTGGAGCGTGCGCGTGGGGAACGCAATTTGCGCACCGTGAGCCTCGATGATCTCGCCGATCTTCAGCAGCACATCCTGCTTGATCTCGTGGAACGCCACCCATTGGGTCGTCCTGGTGAAGGTGTACACCATGATGTCCAGCGAGCTGCTGTTGTATGCGTTGAAGTTGACGATCATGGTCTGATCCTGGGCAATGTCCGGGTGGGCCTTCAACATCGACTTGATGTCCGCAACGATGTCGGCGACGTGCACAAAATCGTCATAGCGCACGCCGATCGTCTCGAAAATGCGGCGATTGCTCATGCGTGACGGATTCTCGAGGGCGATCTGCGCAAACACCGAGTTGGGCACGTAGAGCGGACGTTTGTCGAAGGTGCGGATCCGCGTCACGCGCCAGCCGATGTCCTCGACCGTCCCCTCGATGTTGCGGTCGGGCGAGCGGATCCAGTCGCCGATCGCGAAGGGCCGATCTAGATACACCATCAATCCACCGAAGAAGTTGGCGAGCAGATCGCGCGCCGCGAAGCCGACCGCAATGCCCCCCACACCGCCGAAGGCAAGCACTCCGGAAACCGAAAAACCGAGGCTTTGAAGGCCGATCAGAACCGCCGTGATCAACACCGAGATGCGCAGCAATTTGCCGATTGCATCCACCGTGGTGCGATCGATCGGTTGCCCACGCGCCTCCTGACGGGCCACCATGCCGTCCTGCACCTTGCGGATGAAGAGCAGCAGGAACCAGGTGATACAGCCGACCACCCCCACGGTCTGTACCGGCTCGTAGAACTCGAAGATTGCCGCGGCTGTGCTGTCGTAGATGATGCGCACCGCAAAGGTGAGGCCGATGATCCATGCCATCAACGTGGCCGGGCGGCGCGCGGCCGCCACGAGCGCGTTGCCCCACGGCGCCTGCGTGCCTTCGGTGCGCTTCTCGAGCTTCGCAAGGATGCGGCGCAGGAAGTAATTCACCACGACCACCGCGAACACCACGAGGAAAACCTGGAGGATCAACATCCATCCGGCATCGCCGTTGGTGAACCAGTCGAGCGCTCCCATGATTGGATCCGCTTCCTCCATCTGCCCCGCCTTCATTGCCTGTTTGCCCCGAGTTTACCGGAGGACAACGATCCCGGGGGCATCCAGCCGGGCAACAGCAAGGTAGAATGTGCGGTTAGTCATTCGATCGAGACTTATTCGTGCCCGAACATTCCATTACCGGCGCCATGCCCGTACCCGCGAGCAATTTCATTCGCAACATCATCGACGACGACATCCGCACCGGCAAATGGAACGGCAGGGTCGAGACGCGCTTCCCGCCCGAGCCGAATGGCTACCTCCACTACGGACATGCGAAGTCGATCTGCCTGAATTTCGGACTCGCACGCGACTACGGCGGCGTGTGTCATCTGCGCTTCGATGACACCAATCCCGAGAAGGAAGAGCAGGAGTACGTCGACGCCATCATCGAGGCGGTGAGCTGGCTGGGTTTCGACTGGGGCAAGCACCTGTACTTCGCGTCGGACTACTTCGAAACCATGTACCAGTGCGCCGTCGCCCTGATCAAGGCAGGCAAGGCCTACGTCGACTCGCTGTCGGCTGACGAGATGCGCGCCCTGCGCGGCACGCTCACCGAGCCCGGCAAGGACAGCCCCTACCGCGCTCGGAGCGTGGAGGAAAACCTCGACCTGTTCCAGCGCATGCGCGACGGCGAGTTCGGTGAGGGTTCGCACGTGCTGCGCGCCAGGGTCGACATGGCGAGCCCCAACATCAACCTGCGCGATCCGGTCATCTACCGCGTCCGCCGCGTGCCACACCATCGCAGCGGCGATCGCTGGTGCGTGTATCCGCTGTACACCTTCGCGCATCCGATCGAGGATGCGATCGAGAACATCACGCATTCGATCTGCACCCTCGAATTCGAGGATCAGCGCCCGTTCTACGACTGGCTTCTGGACGTTCTTGCAAACGCCGGCATGTTTGCTCGCCCCCTGCCCCAGCAGATCGAGTTCGCAAGACTGAATCTGACCTACGTCGTGCTGTCCAAGCGCAAGCTCGTCCAGCTCGTCGACGAGGGCCATGTCGCCGGTTGGGACGACCCACGCCTGCCCACGCTCGTCGGTGCGCGGCGTCGCGGCTTCACCGCCGAAGGCTTCCGCCTGTTCGCCGAGCGCATCGGAGTATCGAAGGCCGACTCATGGATCGACATGGGCGTGCTCGAGGAGTGCATGCGCGAACACCTCAACGATGCGGCCGAACGGCGCGTCGCGGTGCTCGACCCGCTGCGTCTGGTGCTCACCAACTATCCCGAAGGTCGGGTCGAACAGTGCGAAGCCCCGAACCATCCGCTCAAGCCGGAGCTGGGCAAGCGCAGCATGCCCTTCGAACGCGAGTTGTGGATCGAGCGCGAGGACTTCATGGAGGAGCCGGTCAAGGGCTTCAGGCGGCTTTTCCCCGGCAACATGGCGCGTCTGCGCTACGCTTATGTCATCAAGTGCACGGGCTGCGAAAAGGACGCCGAGGGCCGTGTCACGACAGTGTTCGCCGAGTACCTGCCGGACTCCAGGAGCGGCACGCCGGGCGCCGACAACTACAAGGTCAAGGGCAACCTGCACTGGGTGTCAGTGGGCCACGGATATCGTGCCGAGGTGCGCCTCTATGACCGCCTGTTCGCCCACCCCTACCCGGGCGCCCGGCGTCAGGATTCGGACGAGGCAGCGACATCCCCCACCGGTGACGGAGAGGGCGCGGAGCGCAGCTTCATCGACGACATCAACCCGGAATCGATGCGCACCATCGCCGCCTGGCTGGAACCGGCCTTGCGCAGTGCCAGGGCCGAAGATCGCTTCCAGTTCGAGCGCCACGGATATTTCGTCGCCGACCGCATCGATTCCGTTGGAGGCGCTCCGGTCTTCAACCGCACGGTGACACTGAAGGATTCATGGAGCAAGTCGAAGACGTGACTGCCGTTGCGCCGTTCCGTGCAACAGAGGATCATCAGCCATATGACGATTGACCCGACATGATGCGGCTGCTGCGCGGAACCGTCCTGTTCGTTGCCGTCGTCGCTGCGATCGGCGTTGTGGCGTGGTGGCTGGCCCGTCCCCCGGTGGTTCAGGCGCGCCTCGTCGAAGTCGATCGCGGCATTGTCGAGGCAACGCTCACGAATACCCGTGCGGGCGAGATCGAAGCCTGTCAGCGCACCCGTCTTTCGACGATCATCGGTGGGCGCATCGAGTTCCTGGGGGTGAAAGAAGGCGATCGCGTCGAGGCGGGGCAGGTGCTGCTACGCCTGTGGAACGAAGACCAGGAAGCGCGCATCACGGTCAATCGGGCCCAGATCGAAACCGCCCGTCGCCGCGTGGAGGAAGCATGCGGCCTCGCCGACAATGCGGAGCGCGAGGCGGCACGGCAGCAGGAACTCTTCCGACGCGGTTTCGTCTCGGCGTCCCGTGCCGAGCAGGCCGTCACCGATGCGCGCGCACGACGCGCGGCCTGCGAGACGGCACGCGCCGACACGCGTACGGCCGAGGCGCAGATGGCCGCATCCGCGACCGACCGCAGCCGCACCGTGCTGGTCGCACCATTTGCCGGAACGGTCGCACGCATCACCGGCGAACTCGGCGAGTATTCCACCCCGTCGCCGCCGGGCGTACCTACCCCTCCCGCGATCGACCTCATCGACGACTCCTGCCTTTACGTGAAGGCGCCGATGGACGAGATCGACGCGCCACGCATCCGCCCGGGACAGCGAGTGCGCGTCTCGCTCGACGCCCTTCCGGCAAAGCGCTTCGACGCGCGCGTCAGACGCGTCGCGCCGTATATCAGTGCCGTCGAGCGTCAGGCGCGCACAGTCGACGTCGACGTCGATTTCCTGAACCAGGACGATGCTCGCGGTCTGCTCGTAGGCTACAGCGCCGACGTCGAGATCATCCTCGATGTGCGCGAGAACACCTTGCGCATTCCGACCGCGACATTGCTCGAAGGTAATCGCGTACTGCTGTTCCGCGAGTCCGACGGGACCCTCGAGGAACGAACCGTCACCACCGGCGTCTCGAATTGGGAGCACACCGAGATTCTGGAAGGACTGGCCGAGGGTGACCGTATCGTCAGTTCGCTGGAGCGCGAAGGCGTCCGGTCCGGAGTGCGCGTCGAGCCCGAACCTGCAACGCGATGAAACGGCATTGATCCCTGATGGCGCAGATCGAACTCGAGGGAATCGAACGCATCTTCCGCCTTGGCGACAGTGAGGTTCATGCGCTCAGGGACGTGACGCTTTCGATCGAGGCTGGCGAGTACGTGTCGGTGATGGGGCCATCGGGTTCGGGCAAGTCCACCCTGCTCAACCTGCTCGGCCTGCTGGATCGTCCCAACGCGGGGCGCTACCGACTTGAAGGCCGTGACGTGACGACGCTCGATGCCGACGAGCAGGCCGAGGTGAGACGCAACCGCATCGGCTTCATCTTCCAGAGTTTCCACCTCGTGCCGCGTCTCACCGCGGCCGAGAACATCGCGCTGCCGCTCATGCTCGCCGGCACTTCGCCTGCCGAACGCAGTCAACGTGTCGAGCGCACGCTGGCGGATTTCGGACTGACGGCGCGCGCCCACCATAAACCGGACGAACTCTCCGGCGGGCAGCGCCAGCGCGTAGCCATCGCGCGGGCGACCATCCTGCGTCCGGCCGTGCTGCTCGCCGACGAGCCGACGGGCAATCTCGACCGCACGACCGGTCAGGACGTGACCGGCCTCCTCGAGGGTCTTAATGCCGCCGGCATGACGCTGATCGTGGTCACCCACGATCCCGTGATGGGCGAGCGCGCCAGACGGCGCGTGCTGATGGAGGATGGGGCGATCGCGAGCGACACCCTCAGCGCGACGTCGGCCGAAATCTCCTGATGATGTCGACCTACGACATGGAAGCGGACGGATGACCCCCATCGACACCCTGCGCTTCGCAACACGTGCCGCAACCGGGTACCCGTTGCGCACGGCACTGATGATTCTGGCGATGTCGATCGGAGTCGCCGCCGTGGTCGTGCTGACCGCGCTCGGAGACGGGGCCCGTCGCTATGTCATCGACGAGTTCGCAGCGCTTGGCAGCAATCTCGTGATCGTCCTGCCCGGCCGCACGGAAACCGGTGGCGTGGGGCTGACCAGCCTGATCTCGACCACGCCTCGCGACCTCACCGTACGCGATGCCGAAGCACTGCGCCGGGCACCTTTCGTACAGCGCGTCGCACCGCTGTCGGTGGGCAACTCGGAGGTCGCATTCGGAGGCCGGCTGCGTGACGTAATGGTGCTCGGAACGAATGCCGATTTTCGCGAACTCCGCCAGTTCGGCATGGCTCAGGGACGTTTCCTGCCCGTCGAGGATCCGACCCGCGCCTCGGCGGTGGCGGTCCTCGGCGCCACCATTCGCTCGGAGATGTTCGGCAACGAACCCGCGGTCGGGCGCATGATCCGTGTCGGCGACCGGCGCCTGCGCGTCATCGGCGTGATGGAGCACTCGGGGCGCGGTCTGGGCATGAACACCGACGAACTGGTGATCGTACCGGTAGCCACCGCGCAGGCGATGTTCGACACCAATACCCTGTTCCGAATCCTTGTCGAGGCACGCAGCCGCGATGCACTCGCACCGACCGTGCAGCATCTGGAGAACATCCTGCTTGCGCGCCGCGGCGAGCTTGACGTCACGCTGATCACGCAGGACGCCGTGCTCGGCACCTTCGACCGCATCCTCGGCACCCTCACCCTCGGGGTCGCCGGCATCGCCGCAATCAGCCTCGCGGTGGCCGGTGTGCTGGTCATGAACGTCATGCTGGTCGCCGTCACGCAGCGCACCGCAGAGATCGGGCTGCTCAAGGCCCTGGGTGCGACGGGCGGCAGCATCCGCCGCGCCTTTCTCACCGAAGCGGGCCTGCTGTCACTGGCCGGCGCCCTGGCCGGACTGGGTCTCGGCCACGTCGGCGCATGGGGGCTCCGTCTCGCCTTCCCGGACCTGCCCGCGTGGCCCCCGGACTGGGCGGTGTTCGCCGGGATCGGCACCGCGCTCGTCACCGGCATCCTCTTCGGCGTGATCCCGGCACGCCGCGCTTCCCGCCTCGATCCGATCCAGGCCCTGGCAAAACACTAGCCCGTAATGAGCGCGCGCGACTTCCTCCATCTCGCCCTGAGTTCTCTGGTCGCCCATCGGCTGCGCAGCTTCCTGACCTTGCTCGGCATTTCCGTGGGAATCGCTGCGGTGATTCTGCTCACGTCCATCGCGGAGGGCTTGCACCAGTTCGTGCTCAAGGAGTTCACCCAGTTCGGTACCAACATCATCGAGATCACGCCGGGACGGCAAGGCGCACGCGGCGGACACGTAAGCCTGCCAAACACGTCCCGCCATCTGACACTCGAAGATGCCATCGCCCTGGAACGCCTTCCCAACGTGACGGGCGTGAGTCCGGTGGTGTATGGCAACTCCGAAGTGCAGGGCGGCAATCGCGTCCGGCGCACCACGGTGTACGGCGTCGGGCCGGAAATGCACAAGATGTTTTCACTCGAGGTGCGCATCGGGCAGTTCCTGCCCCCCGACGATCCTGCTACCCCGCGCGCATTCGCCGTACTCGGGGCCAAGGTCAAGAACGAGCTGTTCGGCACCGACAGTCCGCTGGGCCAGCGGCTTCAGATCGGTGACCAGCGCTTCCGCATCATCGGAGTGATGGAGGAGAAGGGACAGTTTCTCGGCGTCGATCTCGACGACACCGTCTATGTGCCTACCTCACGGGCACTCGCACTGTACGATCGCGAAGGTC
Source organism: Rhodocyclaceae bacterium (assembly GCA_035443825.1). Lineage (GTDB taxonomy): Bacteria > Pseudomonadota > Gammaproteobacteria > Burkholderiales > Rhodocyclaceae > DAOMNN01. The sequence goes on from DAOMNN010000018.1 coordinate 19,228, forward strand.
TGATGGAGATCAATCTCACCTACGATGAATCGGTGTCCGCGGCACGGGTGGTCGCCGACGCGCGCAAGCTGCTCATCGCCCGCCACGGGCAGGACGACATCACCATCCGCACCCAGGAGGACATGCTCGCGGCGCTGTCGAACATTCTTGGCATCCTCACCGCTGCGGTCGGCGCGCTCGGCGGGATCTCGCTGCTGGTCGGCGGCGTCGGGATCGCCACGATCATGACCATCGCCGTGTCCGAACGCACCAACGAAATCGGTCTGCTCGTCGCGCTGGGCGCGCGTCGCGGCACGGTGCTGGGTCTGTTCCTGGGGGAGGCAGTCATGCTCGCCGCACTCGGCGGCCTGGTCGGACTGCTCGCGGGCATGGGCATCGCACAACTCGTGGGCCTGCTCGCCCCCGCGCTACCGGTCAGCACACCCTGGCATTTCGTGGTCGCGGCCGAAATCACGGCAGTGTTGATCGGCCTGCTCGCAGGGGTCCTCCCCGCTCGCAAGGCCGCACGTCTCGACCCGGTGGAGGCGCTGCACGCAGAGTAGGCGTTCCGCCCCGGTCGCGCCGTGCTCCGCGCTGTACCGCGCAGGTCATGTCTTGCCCGATCGATCTTGCGCCACCGATTCCGGTCCGGTGTGCTCCTCGAGCGCATTGCCCAGCGGCCCGATCACCGGCTTGATTCCCGCCCGGTACGCGGCGCGACTGACCGCGTGTGCCGCGAGCGGAGCGGTCGCGAGCACCACGAGCAGGGCGAACAGCGCCTCCATCGCCGCCTCTCCGGTGGTTGCGGCCGCGACGCCCGCGAGGATCAGTACCGCACCCAGCGCGCCCGCCTTGCTCGCCGCGTGCATGCGGCTGTAACAGTCGGGAAGTCGAACCACGCCGATCGCTCCGAGCAGGCAGAACAAGCCCCCGGCAAGAACGAGCAGCGAGGCGAGCCAGGGCAGCAAGGATACGTTCATCGGTCTTCCCTCACTTCGGCTTCGGTCTCCGTCTCTTCTGCGTCGCGACTCCTGTCGTCATCCTTGCGAAACAGCGGCGCGAAGGCCACCGTCCCGAGGAACGCAACCAGGGACAGCACGACAGCGACATCGAGAAACACGATCTGGCCGCTCATCAGCGCTCCAAGGGCGACCGCGGCAACGCCCAGAAGCGTCAACGCGTCGATCGCCACCACCCGGTCGGGACCGGTCGGCCCCTTGAGCAGGCGCACCACGATCAGCAGAGCGCTGGTCGCGAGCAGGATCACCACCGCCGGCAGCACCCAGAAGGCCCCCGCAAGTTCGACCGTCATGTCCGCGACTCCCGCTGCAAGAGGCGCTCCGGATACATCCAGTCAAGCAGACGCCGCTCGATCTCCCTGAGACCGTGCTCCACCTTGTCGGCCGAGTCGGCATCGAGCGCATGGATGAACATGACCCCGGACCCGGGTTCATACTCGAGCGCCATGGTTCCAGGGGTCAGCGTCAGAAGCAGACCGATCAACGTCGCAACCCCTTCGCGACGATCCTCCAGGGTCACGCGCAGCACGGCCGGCGACGTCCTGACCTTCCCGGCGACAACCAGACGCGCCACGTCGATGCTGGCCTTGACCACTTCGAGGGCGAACCAGAGCACGAAGCCGGTTCCCAGTTCGAGCCGCTTCACGTAGCTGCCGACCCGGATCAGGCGCGCACCCAGCTTGAGCACCAGGTAGACGAGCACGAATGCCCCGACGATGCCGAACGGATCGAGCGCGTTCGCGAAGGCGGCGATTCCCACGGCGAGCAGTATGTGCAGTCCAAGCAAGGTCAGCGTCCTCCCCGGTGGGTGATCGCCTCGAAATAGGCGGCAGGCTCGGCAAGCTGGCCCGCGGCGGCGATCGCGTAGTCCATGACCGGCCCCGCACCGAGACCGATGAGCACCGTCAGCAGCGCCAGGGACGAAATGGCCCACCAGGCGCCACGCATGCCCTCGACGGGCCTGATCGCCTGCTCACCCTTCGGGTGCGCCTTCAGGAAGGTCTCGTTCCAGATCTTGCTCATCGAAAGCAGGGTGAAGATCCCGGTCAGCAAGGCCACCCCGGCTGCCCACCAGAAACCGTCGGCCAGACTCGCCTTGACCAGCACGAACTTGGCCCAGAAGCCCGACAACGGAGGAATGCCTGCAAGCGAAAGGGCAGGGATGGCGAACAGGATCGCAAGCCAAGGCGCTTTCGCATACAGACCACCCATCGCGGCAAGTCGTTCCGATCCCGTCAGCCTGGCCGCGAGGCCGCCAATGAAGAAAAGGTTCGCCTTCACGACGATGTGGTGGATCAGGTAGAAAACCGCACCTGCGATTGCAAGCGGCGTGGCCAGCGCAAGCCCGAGGATCATGTATCCGACCTGGCTGACGATGTGAAACGAGAGAATGCGACGCACCTCGTTTTGCGCCGCCGCACCGAGCACCCCGACCAACATCGTGGCGCACGCCACCCACAGCAGCACCTCGTGCACGTCGCCGTACTGCGGCCACATCAGCGTGACCAGGCGGATCAGCGCATACACCCCGACCTTGGTCAGAAGCCCGGCGAACAGTGCCGAAACCGGCGTCCACGCTACATGATAGGAGGCCGGCAGCCAGCCGAAAACCGGGAACAGCGCTGCCTTGATCGCGAACGACAGGAGCATCATCAGTACTGCCAGTGTCGCCGCCGGCGGGGCTTCACCGGCACGGAAGATCAGCCCGAGTTCGCCCATGTTGAGCGTGCCGGTCGCACTGTAGATCAGGCCGGCCGACAGCAGGAAGACCAGGGTCGCCAGAAGGTTCAGCACGAGGTAGGTCATCGTGCCGGCCAGCCTGCGCCGCCCGCCACCGAGCGCGATCAAGGCGAACGAACCGATCAGCAGGACCTCGAACCAGACATAGAGGTTGAAGACGTCCGCGGTGATGAAGGCGCCGCAAACTCCCGCCAGCAGGCCGTGCACGAAGAGGTGGAAATTGCGCAATACGTCGGGGTCACCCTCGCGCACCATGCCATAGAGCACCGTGGCGAGTCCGATGACCCCGGTGATCGCGACCATCGCCGCAGAAAGCCGGTCGATCACCAGGTTGATGCCGTAGGGCGCCTGCCAACCGCCCAGTTGCGCCGCCAGGACAACATCGGCACCGGCCAGCACCACGAGTCGCAATCCGACCAATACCAGCACGATCGCGCCCACCACGCTGATCGCCTTGACCATGGCGTGGCGAGGACGAAACGTGATCCCCAGAAGCAGCGTCAGCAGCGGAACCACGACTGGCGCGACGATCAGTGCATTCATCCCTTGCGACCTCTCGCGTGCACTCTGTCCTCATCATCCTGCCCGGATGGAAACCCGGGTTCGTCCACATCCGGAGCCGGCTCCTCGGTGACCTCGGTCACGCTGTCGGTGGTGGTGATGCCGTGGCTCTCGCGCACACTTTTCAGTACTGCCAGAGCGAATGCGAACAGCCCGAAGCCGATCACGATCGCGGTCAGGACGAGCGCCTGTGGCAAGGGATTTGCGGGATCGGCCGGAACGGTCGTCGCGGTCACGAACGCAGCCTCATCGCCGGCAAACCGCCCTGCAGTGAGCACGCCCAGATTGATCGCATTGCCCAGGATCGCGACCCCGAGCACCACGCGGATCAGGTTGCGGTCGAGCAACAACCACATGCCGATGCCGGCCAATCCGCCGGCAGTCAGTGCGGCGAGCAGTTCCATCAGGCAACCCTCCCGGCAAGCCGTTGCATCATGTGCATCACGGAACCGAACACGGTCAGGAACACACCGATATCGAACAGCAGCGGCGTGCCCAGCGGCAGGCCCAGGGGAAAGATCCACAAGCCGGTGAGGAAAGCCTCGCCGGCAAGCAGACCGATGATTCCAGCGCCCACGGCGCATCCGAGGCCGATGCCGACCAGGAAGGTCGGGCGCGTCCACATGAGTGCGCGCGCAAACCGGTTGCCGAAGGTCATCACCACCAGGATGAAGCCGGTGGCAGCCACCAGCCCGCCGATGAACCCTCCTCCAGGCAGGTTGTGACCCCGCCACAGCAATACGAGCGACACCAGGACCAGCAGCCCGGCAAGCGGGCGCAAGCCCTGGCGTAACAGCACCGAATCGAACTCGGGTTCGCCGTGCCGAGTCATCGCCGTCATCCGCCCGCCGCCAAGCAGGGTTGCCGCGGCCAGTCCGGCAAGCGCGACGACCACGATCTCGCCCAGCGTGTCGAATGCCCGGAAGTCCACCAGAATCACGTTGACCACGTTGCCGCCATGCCCACCCGGATAGCTGTTCTCCATGTACCAGCTGGCGATATTGCCCGCCAGCGGCAGATTGACCGCCACCAGCAGCGCGACGGCCACGGACAGTCCGAAGAACAGCGAAACGAGGATGTGCGACGCCCGCGACAATCGACCTTCCGCACTCACCCCCGGGATCGCGGGCATGCCGCGAAGCACGAGCGCGAGAAACACCACGGTCAGAGTTTCCACCATCAACTGGGTGGTCGCGACATCCGGTGCATTGGCCGACAGGAAAAACAGTGCGAGTCCCAATCCGCTGGCGCCAAGCGCTGCGACCAGCGCAAGCCGTCCGCGCATCACTGCGGCCGCACCGGCACCCACCAGCGCCAGCAGGCAGCCGACCACCGCGGGCACGCTGAGAGGCGTATATTCGCCCCCGACCAGCAGGTTCTCGCCACCGGCCGCCAGCGCTAGAAACACCGCCGAACTCAGCACCAGGCTCAACAGCGTCAGATGCAGGCGCAAGGAACCATGCTGCCAGTTGCTTGCAAGCATGCCGGCGAAGCGGAACAGCTTTTTCAGCGAGCGATCCCACACCAGGTCGCCGCTGACCCCCCAAAGGACCCGCCAGCGCGCTATGTGACGGCGCACATGATGGCGGAACGTGTAGAAGAACACACCGAGCGACACAGTCAGCAAGCTCGCGATCACTGCCGGGGTGACTCCGCCCCAGAGATAGAGATTCACATCGACCGTACCGCGGGCGACGACCTGCACCGCAGCATTGACCAGCCACGTCTCGGGCAAGTGGTGCCATGCGCCGAGCACCAGACCACCGATAGCGAGCAGCATCGGCCCCAGCCACATCGGCACCGAGACTTCATGCGGCTCGCGCGGATAATGCCCGCGCGGCCCGAGGAAGGTGCGGATGAAGACCAGCCCCGCGGCAGCGAGCAGCAGGGCATTGGTCACGATCATTACGGCAGTCACGATCCAGCCGGTAATCCCCATCTCGATCAGCCCGGCATATGCGAACTCCTTGGCGATGAAGCCGAAGAAGGGCGGCAGGCCCGCATTCGAAAAGGCCGCTAGTGCGACTGCCCCCCCGGTCAGCGGCATCAGGCGGATCAGCCCGCCGAGCTTGGCAAGTTCGCGGGTACCGGTTGCATGATCGACCGCTCCGACGGCCATGAACAGCGCGCCCTTGTATAGCGAGTGGGCCAGGAGATAGAGGACGAAGGCCTGCAGACCGTAGGTCGTGTTGGTCCCGATCAACATGGTGAGCTGGCCCAGCACCGTTACCGTCGTGTAAGCAAGCAGTCGCTTCAGGTCGGTCTGACGAATCGCGAGCACCGCTCCTACCACGGCCGTGCTTGCACCGACGACGACCAATACCGTGCTCCATCCCATCTCGCCGCCCATGGTCGGGTTCAGTCGCGCGAGCAGGTAGACGCCGGCCTTGACCATGGTCGCCGAGTGCAGGTAGGCCGACACGGGCGTCGGCGCATTCATCGCGTTGGGCAGCCACAGATGGAAGGGCACCTGCGCCGATTTGGTGAAGCAGCCGAGCAGCACCAGCACCATGATCGCGTAATACGAGGCGTGAGACTCGACCGCCGCGACATCCAGGTCGGAAAAGCGCCACCCCTCGCCGGCGATTCCCAGCAGCAGAAGGCCCGCGAGCAGTGCGAGACCGCCGCCCGCGGTGATCAGCAATGCCTGCAGGGCGGCGCGGCGCGAGACCGACTTCTCGTGCTGGAAGGCGATCAGCAGGAAGGAGGCCACGCTGGTGAGTTCCCAGAACACGAACATCGCGATCAGGTCGTCAGCCAGCACCAGGCCCAGCATGGCCATCATGAAGACCAGCAGATAGGCGTAGAAGCGCCCCAGGTGATGATGGTCGGAAAGATACGCGCCCGCATAGAGCACGATCAGCGCTCCGATGCCGGTAATCAGCAGCGCGAACAGCAGTGAAAGCCCATCGAGCCGCATCGCGACCTCTATGCCGAGTGCGGGCACCCAGGCTATGGACTCGGTCACCACATCGCCGCCAGCCACCAGCGGGATGCAGGAAACGAACCACAGGAACGCCCCCATAGGTGCGAGCGCCAGCAGCCAGCCGGCACGGTCGTCCAGTTTCGCAGAGAGCATTGGCGCGAGGAATGCAGCGATCGCTATCGCGAACACCGCACTCAGCATCGGTTGCCCCATTCGGAGCGCGACATCCGCATGAGCGACCCTCCCCTTCTCAGAATTCCTCGTCTGCGCGCAGGTAGCGCCACTGCCCAAGCGGCAGATTCCCAAGTCCGACCTTGCCGATACGCGTGCGCTTCAGCCCGACGACCTTCAGTCCGACCAGATCGCACATGCGCCGGATCTGACGCTTGCGCCCTTCGCGTAGCACAAAGCGCAACTGGTCCGCGTTGATCCACTCCACTTTCGCCGGGCGCAACTTGCGGCCGTCGAGTTCAAGGCCGTGGTTCAAGAGGGCCAGCCCCTGCTCGTCCAGGTCCCCCTCGACGCGAACAATGTACTCCTTGTCGATCTTCGAATCATCGCCGATCAACTGGCGTGCGATCCGTCCATTTTGCGTGAGCACCAGCAAGCCGGTCGAATCGATGTCCAGCCGTCCAGCCGGCGCGAGCCCACGCAGATGAGACGCGTGAAAACGCTGCGCAAGGTCGCGGTCGAACTGGTTGTCCGCTCCGATCAGCGTCACCGCAGGTTCGTATCCGGGCTCGGGTTGCCCCGAAACGTAGCCCACCGGCTTGTGCAGCAGGATCGTGACCTGGCTCGCCTGCTGGCGCATCGCCTCCGGCGCGAGCGAGATCTCCGCGTCAGGGTCGATGCGCGTACCCAACTCGCTGACCCGCGTCCCATCGACGAAAACCCAACCGCGCTCGATGATCCGGTCCGCTTCGCGACGCGAACACAAGCCGCGCTCGGCCATCACCTTCGACAGACGCACACCCTGCTGGGTGGCAGCCTCCGACGTGCCTTCGACGCCCTCGGGCGACTGTCGTTCCGGAACCACCGCATTGCGCTGCGGCTTCGCCGCATCCGGACGAAAACGCGAGCGGACCCCCCGTCTGCGCGGTCCGACAGGAGCCGCCGCAGCGCCAGGCTCGTCGACCATGGCATCGCGCTTCACGCCCAGCGTCGGACGCCGATGCGGCGCGAGCGGCGGAGCCGAATCGGCGGGAACAGGTGCGTTTCCACCAGGAGTTCCTTGTCTGTTGCGACGTGTCACGACGGTTCTCTCCCTGGCTTGACCCCACCGGCCACCTTGTCGCCCGCCGCACACTCGCGCGGTGCGGCATCGAAGGTACTCCAGCCGAGATCGCGCCCGGTCGGCGGGAGCTCCGACGCCTCCCGCCCTTGAAGGTGCAGGTGCGCCTTGGCAATGAAATGTGCCGTCACCGGCGCGGTCAGGAACAGGAACGCGGTGATCAGCACCTCGTGGATCGAAAGCGACCCTTCGGCGCCGAAAAAGTAAAGCATCGATGCGATCAGCGCCCCGCCCACTCCCAGTGTGGTGGCCTTGGTCGGCGCATGCAAGCGCGTCATCAGGTCGGGCAGCTTGATCAGTCCCAGCGAACCCACCACGATGAATACGGCCCCGATTACGATCAGCAGGGAGATGAACAGTTCAAGCACGAATGGCATCACTCTCTCCTCATTCGATCACGTCGCCGCGCAGCATGAAGCGACAGTAGGCCACGGTCGAAATGAAACCGAACATTGCAAGCAGCAACGCCGCCTCGAAGTACACCGTCGTGCGTTGCTGGATGCCGAACAGGATGATCAGCGCAATCGCGTTGATCACCATCGTGTCGATCGCGAGCACGCGATCCATGACCGTCGGACCGCTTACCAGGCGCCACAGATTGAGCAGCAGGGCGAGCGATACCGCAAAGAAACCGAACAACAACGCATGGTCGATCATGGAAAAATCTCCTTCAGTCGCGCCTCATAGCGCGTCTTCATCTGCAGCACCGCCTCTTGTGCGTCGGGTGCATCCAGGCAGTGAACGAGCAGGCTGCGCCCATCGGCTGACAGGTCGCTGCTGACCGTGCCCGGCGTCATCGTGATCGTTGCGGCGAGCACGGTGATAGCCTCGGGCGATTCCAGTTCGATCGGCACGCTCACCCATCGCGTGCGCAGCGCACTAGCGGGGCAGAACAGGATCAGCCGTGCCACCAGCATATTGGCCACCAGCACGTCCCAGCCGACCAGCAGCATGTACGACAAGGCCTTGCCGTATGCGCGGATCGGTGGTCGCTCCGGCCAGAAGTTGCTTGTTATGATGGGGATCACGATACCCAGGAACGTCCCCATCACCAGTCCTCCCATGGTGAAGCTGTTCAGCAGCAGCATCCACAGCAGGATCAGCGCGAAGGTGAGCAGCGGATGGGGCAGCCAGCGCTGCACGAAGTTGCGATTGCCCTTCATCACGGCCATCAGCCACCCCTCCCTGCCGCGCCCAGCACCGCCTCGATGTATCCGGCCGGTGCGAACAGCTGCGCCGCGGTCCGCTCCAGATACCCCGTCACCGGACCCGCAAATGCCGTCAGCACGACCGTTCCGGACAACAGAAGACCGACCGCGACAAAGGGCAGAGCGTTCCCCGAACGCCGTGGCGAACGAAAATGGCCCTCGACAGAGGAGCTCTTCCAGAACAACGTGCTGCCGCCGCGGGCGAAACCGACGATCGCGAACAGCGAGGTGATCAGGATCAGCGCCCAGATCCACACCACCCACGGACCTTCGCGCACGCCGTCCAGGATCAACAGCTTGCCGACAAACCCGGACAGCGGCGGCATTCCGGTCATGGCGATCGCTCCGAGAAAGAACGCGCCGGCAATCAGTCCGCCCTGTGCGAAGGCCGGCGCGACCGTCAGCGCGTCGCCTTGTCCCGGCCGGCGCGCGGTAATCAGATCGACGATCAGGAACAGCGCCCCGGCAGCAAGTGTGGAGTGAATGAGGTAGTAGAGCGCTGCGGACATCGCCTGCGGCGTGAACAGCGCCACCGCGACCAGCAGCGTACCCATTGAACCCATGACCGCGAAGCTCACCATCTGCCCCAGGCTGCGCGCGGCCAGCACCCCGAGCATCCCCACCAGCAGCGTTACCAGTGCCGCCGGCATCAGCCAGGCCCCTGCCATCCAGGCCGCCTCCCCCGCCGCATCGCCGAAGGCAAGCGTGTACACACGAATGATCGAGTACGCACCGACCTTGGTCATGATCGCAAACAGCGCCGCTACCGGTGCCGGCGCATTCGCATAGGTCCCCGGCAGCCAGAACTGCACCGGCACAAGTGCGGCCTTGATCGCGAACACGAGTAGCAGCAGTATCGCCCCGGTATGCAGCAGGGCCTGATCGCCCGGCGCCACGGTCACCACGCGAATTGCCAGATCGGCCATGTTGAGGGTGCCGGTCACGCTGTAGATCAGGCCGACCGCAACCAGGAACACCGCCGAGCCGACCAGGTTGACCACGACGTACTGCACCCCCGCGCGCAACCTGGCCGCACCGCCGCCATGGACCATCAGTCCGTAGGACGCAATCAGCAGCACCTCGAAGAAGACGAAAAGATTGAACAGGTCGCCGGTGAGGAAGGCCCCGTTGATGCCCATCAGCTGGAACTGGAACAGTGAATGAAAGTGTTGACCACGCCGATCCCAGCCACTGATCCCGTACAGGAGCACGAAAAGACCGAGTGTCGCAGTCAGCACCAGCATCAGTGCAGAGAGGCGGTCCAACACCAGGACGATGCCGAACGGGGCTGGCCAGTTACCCAGTTCGTAGGTCCGGATCTGGCCGTCGGAGGCCATGCCCATCAGGATCGCACCGAGCAGCAACAGCAATACCGCCGAGGCAACCGAAAAGATGCGCGCGAGCACGATGTCGTGACGCACCGCGAGCGCGATCAGAGGCGCCACCAGCGCGGGCAGCAGCAGCGGGAGGATGATCCAGTGGTTCATCGCGGATCCCTGTGCCGGGTTTCGTCCGCGACCGACAGGTCGACGTGGTCGTCGTCGCACTCGAGGTATGCCCGCAAGGCCATCACCACGATCACCGCCGTCATGCCGAACGAAATCACGATGGCAGTGAGTACCAGCGCCTGTGGCAGCGGATCGGTGTAGCCGCTTGCCGCAGCGTCGATCACCGGCGGGAGATTGATCGCCAGCCGTCCCATCGCGAACAGGAACACATTGACTGCGTAGGTCAGCAGCGTCAGCCCCAGCACCACGGGAAAGGTGCGTCCGCGCAGCACCAGATAGATCCCCGAGGCAGTCATGATGCCGACGGCGCTGGCAATGAGCAATTCCATGTCATTCCTCCTTCGGCGCTGCAGTGGCGCGCTCGGCCGGATTCACGTCCATCGGCCCCTGATTGACCGGCAGGTGGGACGCCCGCCGCCCCATGCGCGACAGCTTCGCCAGCGCGAGCATCACCGCGCCGACCACCGTGAGGAATACGCCGGCGTCGAAGGGCAATGCACTCGCGAGTTCGAATTCCCCGATCAGTGGAAGGTGGAAATAGTCGAAAGCGCTGGTCAGGAATGGATAGCCCATCACCATTGCCGCAATGCCGGTGGCCGCGGCGATCAACACGCCGGCACCGATCATCGCGTGGTAGTCGATCCGCATCCGCAGCGCAGCCCACGCGAAGCCGCTCGCCATGTACTGCATGATCAGCGCGATCGCGACCACCAGGCCAGCGATGAATCCACCGCCCGGCATGTTGTGACCGCGCAGGAAGATATACACGCCGACCATCAGCGCGAGCGGCAGCATCACGCGCGTCGCGACCACCATCATCATCGGGTGGCGGTCGGCCGATTGCGGCTGATCCGGCACCCACGCGGCGAGCTTGCGCCCGATGTGACCGCGCAGCGCACCATCGAGGAGCGCGAAGATCGCGAGCGCCGCAACACCGAGCACGATGATCTCTCCGAAGGTGTCGAAACCGCGGAAATCCACCAGGATGACGTTCACCACGTTGGTGCCGCCTCCGCCCGGCTTGGCCTGCTCGAGGTAATAGCCCGAAAGCGTGGTGAAATCGCGCGTCATCACTGCCCAGGCCAGCCCGCCGATGCCCAGACCACCGAGCACGGCGAGCACGCCGTCGCGCAGCTTGCGCGCCCCGCCGCTCTCGGCGGGCGTGTGCTTGGGCAGAAAGTAGAGCGCGAGCAGGATCAGGATGACCGTCACGACCTCGACCGAGATCTGGGTCAGGGCCAGGTCCGGCGCCGACAGATACACGAACCCGATCGACACGATCAGTCCCACCACGCCGATCACGATCAGCGCCACGAACCGGTGCCGGTGCAGCGCCACACCGACCGTGCATGCCCCGACCAGAAGCAGCCATGCGACGACCGCCACGGGCGCCGCGGCGAGCGTGTCGCGGGTGCCGGGCGCATGGGTCGTCCCGAAGAAACTCGCGAAACCGGCCACGATCGCAGCGCCCAGCATGAATGCCAGATAGCGCTGCAACGAGCCGTTGTGCAACCCATGAACGATTACGCGGCTGGCGACCACGAGGGAGACGATCGACGCATCGAACATCGCCTTCGCCTGCGGATGCGGACCGGCCGCCCACACCGCACGCACGCCGCCGTAGCGCCACAACAGGATCAGGCCGGCCGCCACCGCGATCGCCGACATGAACAGCGCGGGCGTGAAACCGTGCCATAGGGAAAGATGGAAATCCGGTACCGCACCGCCGATCACCGCGCCCGCCGTCGCGCGCAGCAACGCTCCGGCAAACGTCTCGGGGAACAGCCCGATCAGAATCACCAGCGCAACGAGTATCGCCGGCGGCAGCCACAGGCCGGCCGGGGGGTCGTGCGGCCGATGGGGGTAATCGTCGCGTCTCGGTCCGAAGAACACATGCACGATGTAGCGGAACGAATACGCCACCGACAGCACCGCCCCCGCGGTGGCCAGGGCCGGCACGATCCAGCCCTGTCCGGCCCATACGGTATGTGCAGCCTCTTCGAGCATCATTTCCTTGGACAGGAAGCCATTGAGCAGCGGCAGTCCCGCCATCGACGCGCCCGCCACCATCGCCATCGTCGCGGTGATGGGCATCAGCATCAGCAGGCCACCGAGACGCTTCACGTCGCGCGTGCCGGCCTCGTGGTCGACGATGCCTGCATTCATGAACAGCGCTGCCTTGAAGGTCGCATGGTTGATGATGTGGAACACCCCCGCGACCGCTGCCATCGGCGTACCGAAACCGAACAGCATCGTCACCAGCCCGAGGTGGCTGACCGTGGAGTACGCAAGCATGGCCTTGAGGTCGTCCTTGAACAGCGCGATCCCGGCGGCGATGACCATCGTCACCAACCCCGTGGTAGTGACGATGTAGAACCACGCATCGGTGCCTGCCAGCACCGGCCACATCCGCGCCATCAGGAAGATGCCGGCCTTGACCATGGTCGCCGAATGCAGGTAGGCCGACACCGGTGTTGGCGCAGCCATCGCATGCGGCAGCCAGAAGTGGAACGGAAACTGCGCACTCTTGGTGAAGCAGCCACCCAGGATCAGGATAAGCGCGGGCAGATACAGCGGGTCGGCCTGGATCAGATCCGCATTCTCCAGGATGACGCTCAGATCGTAGGATCCGACCATGTTGCCCAGGATCAACATCCCCGCGATCATCGACAAACCACCCGCACCGGTCACTGCCAGCGCCATGCGCGCGCCCTGCCGCCCCTCGGGCAGATGACGCCAGAAGCCGATCAGCAGAAACGACGACAGGCTGGTGAGCTCCCAGAAGATCAGCAGCAGAAGGATGTTGTCGGACAGCACGATCCCCACCATCGCGCCCTGGAAAAGCAGCAGGTAGGTGTAGAAGGTCCCCATCGGGTCGTCCTTCGACAGATAGAAGCGCGCGTACGCGATGATCAGCAGACCGATGCCGAGTATCAGTCCGGCAAACAGCAGGCCGAGTCCGTCGAGGAAGAAATTGACGTTCAGACCGAGCCCGGGCAGCCACTGCCAACCGACCTGAACGATCTCGCCGCGCAACACCGCAGGGACGTGCGTGAGCAGTAGCGCAAAGGCGAGCAGCGTGACCGATCCGGTCGATATCGCGCAGGCATTGCGGCCGGCGCGAATCATCAACGCCGGCAACACGGCTCCCAGAAAGGGAAGCAGCACGATCAAGGCGAGACTCATTTGCGTCTTTTCCGAAGCGTGGTCATGGTTTCCGGGCAAGAGCACCGCCACGGCGGACTCATTCCAACGAACAAAGCCCCGGTACGGACCGGGGCGTCAAATCATTCCAATATGCTCATTCTAACGGCTTGAGCCGCTCACCAATATCCGCACTATCACGAAGATCGGTCCTTCAGACGTCGTTAACAAGCAAGAGATGAACCCGGTACGGACCGTGCGCACCGAGCACGATCGTCATCTCGATGTCACCGGTACGTGACGGTCCGGACACGAAATTGACCGCACGCGGTAACACCGCCCCACACTCCGCACGCAACAGCGTCCATGCCTCTTCCATGCCCGCAACGATACGTGAGACCGGCACCACGGCGATGTGGGTTTCCGGCAGCAGGCTGGTCGCGGCCGGCGTTTCCGGGCCCGAACACAGCATCAACGTTCCGGTTTCGGCGATCGCGCAAAAGCATCCGGTAATTCCGACCGGGTCATCCGCAGTGACGCTTCGCGACACGACATCGAGACCGGCCCCGCGCCAGTCCAGTACGGCGAGCTTCGGCCACGCGACCGCCTGGCGTGGCAGATCGCAGGATGCAAGATAGCGCCCCACGGCCGCCGGCACATCCTCGAGCGATGCCACTTCGTCGAGCGTACTCGACATGCGCTTGCCCTCCGCGCGAAAGCGCGCGACGGGGTCGGTCGGTGCGACAGGTCGCGGCCCGCGCGTACGTGCCGCGAGCGCCATCTCGACCTCGGCTACCGCTCCGGCGCGATTGTCCGCGGTGCGGCCAAGAGCGGAGCGGACCCGACCCAGGATGTCGTCACGTGCTCCGATGCTCATTGCTCAGACCAATCGATTGCGCGGCGAACCCGCGGCGAAGGCTTCGATATTGTCGATTACCTGATCGGCCAGCGCCTGCATCGCACCGGCCGATGCCCAGGCCATGTGCGGGGTCACGATGAGGTTGGGAATGTCGGGCGCGAGCAAGGGATTCCCGTCGCGTGGCGGCTCCTGCGACAGCACATCGATACCGGCGCCCGCGATCGTGCCGGCACGCAATGCATCCGCCAGCGCCTGCTCGTCGATCAGACCACCACGCGAAGTATTGATCAGGATCGCACCCGGCTTCATCCGCGCCATCTCCGCCGAGTGAATGAGGCCGCGAGTGGCATCGGTGAGCGGACAATGCAGCGAGATCACATCCGCCTCCCGGATCACCGTGTCGAACGCCGTATATCCTTCGCGTACCTGCTGCGAGCCCTTGCGTTCGGCATAAAGGACCTTCATGCCGAAGGCCTCGGCCAGTCGCGCAACACCCTGTCCCAGTCCGCCGCGCCCGATGATGCCGAGCGTCGCACCGTGCAGATCGCTCACCGGATGGTGGAAAAGGCAGAACGTGCCGGCCCGGTTCCACATGCCGCTGCGAACGTCGGCCGCATACTCGAACAGGCGACGCCGCAGGGCGAGCATCAACATGATCGCGTGCTCGGGGACGGTATTCACCGCGTAACCGCGAACGTTCGAAACGACGATGCCGCGCTCGGCACAGGCGGTCAGATCGATATTGTCCGATCCGGTCGCGGCCACGGCGACCATGCGCAATTGCGGCAGCTTCGCAATATCGTCGGCTCGCAGCTTCAGCTTGTTGATGATCGCGACCCCGGCACCCTCGAGGCGCTCGAGCACCTGTTCCTGGGGCGTGACCGGATAGACAACCCACTCGTGATCGATCGCCGGCGTACGGAAGGCGGCCTGTATGGAGTCTCCCTCAAGAAATGCGATTCGAATGCCCATTGGTCCTCCTCTGTCTGCTGCGCTGCCTGTAAAGCTCGCGGAAGGTGCGACCTTCCGGCGCCGGCAAATCCCGCTCGGCGGTCCATTCGGGTGCGATGCCCATCACCCGGATGCGGTCGGTGCCGTCCGCCAGCCAGTTCAGGTAGCGCACGCCGATCGCACTTGCGACCCTGTATAGCACGGGGCGTGCCGCCACCCAAGCCCACAGGCGCAATGCCAAACGTTCACCACGCGGCCTCAGTCCCATGTCGACCTGTTTCTCCCGCAGGCGCCGCAGCAAATCGGGCAGGGGTATGCGCACCGGACACACGCTCCCGCACTGATTGCACAGGGTCGAGGCCTGTGGGAGGTCGAGCGCATTGCCGATCCCGGTGTACAACGGGGTCAGCACGGAGCCCATCGGGCCCGGATACACCCACCCATAGGCGTGCCCGCCGATGCTCTGATACACAGGACAATGGTTCATGCACGCGCTGCAGCGTATGCAGCGCAGCATGTCCTGAAACTCCGATCCGACCAGTCCCGCGCGTCCGTTGTCCACGAGAATGAAGTAGAGGTGCTCGGGTCCGTCGCTGTCGCGCTCGGCCTTGACGCCGGTGAGCACCGAGACGTAGTTGGAAATGTCCTGTCCGGAAGCCGAGCGCGGCAGCAGCCGAAGCATCGTCGCGAGATCTTCCAGTGTCGGCACGATCTTTTCGATGCCGGTGATCACCACATGGACCCTGGGCAGGGTGGTGACCATTCGCCCATTGCCCTCGTTGGTCACCAGTGCAACCGATCCGGTCTCCGCGACCAGGAAATTCCCGCCGGAAATGCCCATCTGCGCACTGATGAAGTGCGCGCGCAGGACCTCGCGCGCCTCGCGCGTCAGTTCGGCGATATCGTTCTTCAGCGGCCTGCCGTGCGTCCTCGCAAAAAGTTCGGCGATCTGTTCCTTCGACTTGTGGAACGCAGGGGCCAGGATGTGCGAAGGCGGCTCGTTGTCGTCGATCTGCTGGATATATTCCCCGAGATCGGTCTCCACCGGCTCGATGCCTGCTGCCGCAAGGGCCTGGTTGAGGCTCGCCTCTTCGGAGAGCATCGATTTCGACTTGACTGCGCGGGTCACGCCGTGGCGCCGGGCAATGTCCGTCACGAGCCGGCATATCTCGTCCCCGTCTCGTGCGTACAGCACTTCGGCGCCACCGCTGCATGCTTTCTCCTCGAAAGTCTCCAGCCACACGTCGAGATTGGCCAGGACCCGGTCGCGAATCTCCTGTCCGGCATCGCGCAGGGCTTCGAAGTCACCTTCGTAACGCGCGATTGCGGCCGCCCGGGCATCGACGAAACGGTTGCGCACAGTGGCCAGATTTCGCTGCAGCAACTGGTCCGCGAGTTTCTCTCCGCTGCGGGCGCGGAAGAACATGGCCTGTGAACGCACTCAGCCGTCCTCCCCTGCGAGCACCTCGGCAATATGAAGTACGCGCGTGCGCTCGTCTCCCATGCGTCGCAGCCTGCCTTCAATATTCAGCATGCATCCAAGGTCGCCGAGCACCACCGCATCGGCCGCGGCCGCGCGGATGTCATTGCACTTGCGCTCGGCGATACGTGAGGAGACATCACCGTACTTCACCGAGAACAGGCCGCCGAAGCCGCAACAGGCTTCGGCCTCGCCCATCTCCCTGACCGTCACGCCCGGCATCAGTCCGAGCAGCGCCCGCGGTTGGGTCTTGACACCGAGTTCGCGCAGCCCCGAGCAACTGTCATGGTAGGTCACGGTGCCGCGGAAATCCCCCGGCACGCGCTGGACACCGAGAACGCCGACGAGAAAATCGGCCAGCTCGAAGGTTCGCCCGGCCAGAGCCTCGGCACGCCTGGACATGTCCGCATCCCCTTCGAACAGGGTCGGAAAGTGCTTGCGGACCATGCCTGCGCACGAGCCGGACGGCACGACGACATAGTCGAGTGCCTCGAACTCGCCGATCAGCTTCACCGCCAGTCTGCGCGCGCCGGCTCGGTCGCCCGCATTGAACGCGGGCTGCCCGCAGCAGGTCTGGCCCATCGGGACCACCACCTCGCAACCGGCGTCCTCGAGCAACCGCAGTGCGGCAAAGCCAATGCGCGGTCGCATCATGTCGACCACACAGGTCACGAACAGACCCACTTTCATCCCCTTCTCCCACGCGAAAAACGATACGATATTTCAATAGGCGAAATTCACCCGGACGGTTAGACTCGCGCATCATGAAAAGAAACGAAAAAGCAGCCCCCCACGGCACCGAGGGCAAGAACCCCATCCAGGTTGTCGAGCGGATGATGAAACTGCTCGACGTCCTGGCGCACCACCCCGACCCTGCACCACTGAAGCAGATCGCACTCGAAAGCGGCCTTCACCCATCCACTGCGCATCGCATTCTGGGAGCGATGTCGCAAAGCGGCTTCGTCGAGCGCGGCGAAGGCGGCACCTACCGCCTGGGCATTCGCCTCCTCGAACTCGGCAGTCTGGTCAAGTCACGCATCTCGCTGCGTGACACGGCCATGCCCTTCATGCTGCGGCTTCACACGGAAACCGGTGAAAGCGTCAATCTCGGCATCCGCGACGATGACGAGATCGTGTACGTCGACCGCACCTCCAGCGGCCGTTCCTCGGTTCGCGTGGTGCACATTGTAGGCGCGCGCGCGCCGCTGCACACCACGGCATCGGGCAAACTGTTTCTGGTCGAGGACGGGGCCGAGAAAGTGCGGGAGTACGCCCGGCGCACCGGGCTGCCGGGATCCACGCCGAGTTCGATCACCGATCTGACCGCCCTCGAAAAGGAACTCGACAAGGTTCGTCGCCACCAGGTGGCGTTCGATCTGGACGAGGTGGAAAACGGTGTACGCTGCATCGCGGCGGGCATACGTGACGACACCGGGGAGTTGGTCGCCTGCCTGTCGCTGTCGACCCCCTCGGA
>DAOMNN010000018.1:37467-50608 GCA_035443825.1 Rhodocyclaceae bacterium
TACGTGACGACACCGGGGAGTTGGTCGCCTGCCTGTCGCTGTCGACCCCCTCGGATCGGTTCAATCCGGACTGGGCGCCATTGGTCAGGAGCACCGCGGGTGACATTTCCCGCGCGTTGGGTTTTGTCCAGAGCGGAAAAGCAAGATAGCAGCAGGCGACGAGCCAAGCTCGGTCACGCCCGACCTCGCCTCACCCCCCGCCGGAACGTCCTGACACGGAAGCCATGGGCTGCGTGGCGGACGCCTCGAGCCACCGCTTCACGCGCTTGGCATCGGCGGTACGCGTGTACTGTCCCTGTGAATTGAGCAGGACGATGATTACAGGCTGGTTGTTGACCCAGGTCTGGAGTACCAGACAGCGCCCTGCCTCGCGAATGTAGCCGGTCTTCGACAAGCCGAGTTCCCATTCCGGATCGCGCACCAGCGCGTTGGAGTTTCCGAATCGCTCCAGTCGCTTCCCGAGGCGGACATGGCGCTCGTCGGCAGTCGAGAACTCGCGGATAAGCGGATAGGCGGACGCGGCCGACACCAGTCGAACCAGGTCGCGCGCACTGGATACGTTGCCCGGATTCAGCCCCGTACTGTCCGCGAAGCGCGTATCCCAAAGGCCGATCATGCGCGCCTTCACGTTCATCGCCTCGATGAAGGCGCGCGTCCCGCCCGGATAGTGGCGCGCCAGCGCGGATGCCGCACGGTTCTCGGAGGACATCAGCGCCAGGTGCAGCATCTCTTCACGGGTCAGGCGCGTTCCCGGCGCAAGGCGCGACCCCGTCCCCTTGAGACGGTCGATGTCATCGTCCGTGACGGTGATCCGTTCGGACAGACTCTGGCGGGCATCGAGCACCACCATCGCCGTCATGAGCTTGGTGATCGAGGCAATGGGCATTGCCCGTTCGCCCCCCTTGGAGAACAGCACCTCACCACTGTTCTGGCTCACCACGACCACTGCCGCCGAACCCAGGATGGGATTGCCCGAACGGTCGAGCTCCAACCGGACCGTGTTCTGATCGGCGACAGAATGACTCACGCCAGCCAGACTCAGGACCAGACCAAGAACGACGAGGACGATCGGACGCTTCATGATGGGTGTACCTACGGCTAGCGATGGGCAGACTTGAAATATATGTTTACATTCTTAACAAAATTAAACAGATATCAAGTTTTTTTCAAGCTAATTCTAACTTCGTGCCAATAATTCCCGGTTCGGCGCACGGGAGTCGGGGGCGGCCGCGGCCGCCCCGGCATCCTCCACGCGCAGGAAACGTGCGACCTCGTCACGGCGTGCCATCGTGTCCTGATAGCCCAGTTCCATCAGCGCGCGTGTGTAACCGGGTTCGAAGAGCAGATAGGACAAAAGCGTCGATCCCTCACGGCGCATCGCGCCCACGCCGCGCAGCACCGTTCGCAGCGCCCTCGGCAACGCGTCCCGGTGTCTGCCGGCAATCGTGTCGAGGCGCTGCGAAGGCGCGATCACGAGCGTTTCGATCGGCCGCAGGCGAATGCCGGCCTTGTCCCGCTCCTCGGCATTGAGCCCGCTCACGGTCTGGTTGATACGCTCCAGTCGCTCGAGATCCACCGCGAGTCCGTCCAGGAAGATGCTCGACAGCGCGTGCCCCGCGATCTGCGCCGGCGAAGGATAGGCATCGCTGCGCTGACGCCCCTCCTCCGCGAGCCGCCCCGCACCGACCACGAGAATGCGTTCCGCACCGAGATGAATGGCCGGACTCACCGGTGCGAGCTGTCGCATCGAACCGTCGCCGAAGTATTCGCGGTTGATCCGCACGGCGGGAAACAGGAACGGGATCGCGCTGGTCGCCAGCAGGTGGTGCAGGCCGATGCGTGTGCGCATCCCGACACGCTGTGCCCGCCGCCAGGGCTTGACTTCGGGTACGGCCTGAAAGAAGGCGAGATTCTCGCCAGACGAGTAACCGGATGCGGAGACACTCACCGCATGCAGGTGCCCGGCGGCAATGGCCCGGTCGATCTCGGCAAAATCAAGCACCTTGGTGAGCAGATTGCGCAGGGGCGTATTGTCGAGCAGCGAGCGCGGCGTCTGTCTGACGATCCAGCCGAAAGTCAGTGCGGCCCCCCAGCGTGCCCCCGTGGTGAGCAGCGCCCGGGCATCGGCACGATAGACCTGCTCGACACGAAAATTGCGCCAGATCCGCGCCAGCTTGCGCACCGCGCCATTGAAATCGGAGGAGAAGACTGCGAGTGTGGCCGCGTTGATGCCGCCGGCCGAGGTGCCGCAGATGATCGGAAACGGATTACCCGGGCGCCGCCCCCTGATTTCGCGAATGGCCGAGAGCACGCCGACCTGATAGGCCGCGCGCGCCCCTCCCCCCGTCAGCACCAGTGCCGCCTTTCCCCCTTCCATTCACCTCGGCCCGCGACGTCGTTTGACGCAATCATGCCATGAATCGCAGGTATCGGACGGGCCCGCAGCGCAATCGCACGAAGCGCCTTCCACCGGGTTCGCGGCTGACTCCCACGCGGATGGCACGGCCGTACCAACCTGCTGTAGGAGCAGCGTCAGCCGCGAAGAGGGTTCTTATGCCTCTTCCAGCTGCGTGGCCTCGACCGTGGCCAGGGCGGTCATGTTGATGATCCGCCGCACCGTCGCGGACGGGGTCAGGATATGTACCGGCTTGGCCGCACCGAGCAGTATCGGCCCGATCGTCATGCCCTCCCCGGCCGCCGTCTTGAGCAGGTTGAACGAGATGTTCGCTGCGTCGAGCGTCGGGAAGATCAGCAGGTTCGCCGCTTCGCGCGTGCGCGAATTGGGGAAGACATGCATGCGCAACTCGCCGTCGAGCGCCGCATCGCCATGCATTTCACCCTCGACCTGAAGTTCCGGATGCCGGGTGTGGAGCATTTGCAGAGCTCGACGCATCTTGTCCGCGGTCGGCGATTCTGCACTTCCGAACGACGAATGTGACAGCAGCGCGATATTCGGCTCGACCCCGAAGCGTTGCATCTCGGTGGCGGCCAGGACCGTCATCTCGACCACCTGTTCCGGCGTGGGATCGTAGTTCACGTAAGTGTCGGCCAGGAACAGCGTCCGTCCCGGCAGGTTGAGCACGTTCAGGGTGTACAGGTTGTTCACCCCTGCCTTGCGCCCGATCACCGTCTCGACGAACTCGCGGTGAAGCGCGTGCATCCCGTAGGTCCCGCAGATCAGACCTTCCCCGTACCCCTGCTTCAACAGCAGGGAGCCGATCAGCGTAGTGCGCCGGCGCACTTCCTTCTTGGCGTATTCGACCGAAACCCCCCGCCTTTCCATGAGCGCGTGGTAGTGCGTCCACAGTTCCTTGAAACGGGGATCGGAGTCCGGATTGACCAGCTCGAAATCCCGTTCTGCCGCCATTCGCAGCCCAAAGCGCTGGAGGTTGTGCTCGACCACTTCGGGACGTCCGATCAGGATCGGCCGGGCCAGGCCCTCGTCGATCACGGTCTGGACCGCCCGCAACACCTTCTCGGACTCCCCTTCTGCAAAGATGATCCGCCTCGGATCCTTGCGTGCTTCCGCAAACACGGGCTTCATGATCAGACCGGAATGCCACACGAGGTTGTTGAGCTGTCCGCGATACGCCTCCCAGTCAACGATCGGCCGGGTCGCGACCCCCGATGCCATGCCGGCCTCCGCAACCGCCGGCGCGATCTTGAGGATCAGGCGCGGATCGAAGGGGCGCGGAATGATGTACTCGGGCCCGAACCCGGACACCTTCTCGCCGTAGGCCGAAGCCACGATGTCACTCTGCTCGACGCGGGCGAGTTCGGCGATCGCCTTCACCGCAGCGAGCTTCATCTCGTCGGTGATCGTCGTGGCGCCCACGTCCAGCGCACCGCGGAAGATGAACGGGAAGCACAACACGTTGTTTACCTGGTTCGGGTAGTCCGACCGCCCGGTCGCGATGATCGCGTCGTCACGCACGGCCATCACTTCCTCCGGCAGGATTTCCGGACGCGGGTTGGCCAGTGCGAGCACGAGCGGGTTCGCCGCCATTTTCGCTACCATGTCCTGCTTGAGCACGCCCCCCGCCGACAGGCCGAGGAACACGTCGGCACCCTCGATGACTTCGCCGAGCGAACGCGCATCGGTCTGTTTCGCGTAGCGGGCCTTGATCGGGTCCATCAGGACGGTCCTGCCCTCGAACACCACCCCCTCGATGTCGGTCACCCAGATGTTCTCCACCGGAATGCCGAGCATCACCAGCAGATCGAGGCACGCCAGCGCCGCCGCTCCGGCGCCGGAAGTCACCAGCTTGACCTTCGCCGGGTCCTTGCCTTGAAGATGCAGGCCGTTGAACACAGCCGCGCCGACCACGATCGCAGTGCCATGCTGGTCGTCGTGGAAAACCGGGATTTTCATCCGCTCGCGCAGCTTCTGTTCGATATAGAAGCACTCGGGCGCCTTGATGTCCTCGAGGTTGATCCCGCCGAAGGTCGGTTCGAGCGCAGCGATCATGTCGATCAGCTTGTCCGCGTCGGGCTCGTCGATCTCGAGATCGAACACGTCGATGCCGGCAAACTTCTTGAACAGCACGGCCTTGCCTTCCATGACCGGTTTGGCCGCCAGCGGGCCGATGTTACCCAGCCCGAGCACCGCCGTTCCGTTGGTGACCACACCGATCAGGTTGGAACGGGCCGTCAGCGTCGCGGCCTCGGCCGGATCGGCGACGATGGCATCGCACGCGGCGGCCACCCCGGGCGAATAGGCCAGCGAGAGATCGCGCTGATTGGTGAGCACCTTGGTCGGGGTAACCGAGATCTTGCCGGGCTTGGGATTGCGATGGTAGTCGAGCGCTGCTTCGCGAATCATTTCATCCATGATGTGTTCCTGCCGTCGAGTGTTCTTTTCAATGAGTGGACCGCATCTGCGCAGGCTGCCAGCGAGGACGGGGGCACTTCATGCGCAGCCTGACAACCGCGGGCGCCACCCATTCATTCCACATTGTGGTAACGCAGTTCAGGTTGCAGGATAAGCCACCCGCACCGATACACCAAGCAGGTTTTCGGGAATCGGTCGGCCATGGCATAATATTAGGCTTTCGACGACTGCTGTTTACCCGTATTTTCCGCAAGTCCCGCGAATCACGGTCTGGTTCCTCCGCTTTCCGTCAATCGCCCGACGACTCGTCGACGCTGGTTTCGCCCCTGCAACCTGGAGAGTTTCACATAATGAACCAACGCGCTTCCGAGGCCGCATTGGCCGCAGCCCCCCAATACGTTCGTCATGACGGCCTCAAGAAATGGGTCGCGGAAATCGCCACATTGACCCAACCCGAAAAGGTCGTGTGGTGCGATGGTTCGCAGGAGGAATACGATCGTCTTTGCGCCGAAATGGTGGAATCGGGCATGCTGATCAAGCTCAATCCCGACAAGCGCAAGAATTCCTACCTCGCCTGGTCCGACCCCTCGGACGTCGCCCGCGTCGAGGACCGCACCTTCATCTGCTCGGAGAAGAAGGAGGACGCCGGCCCCACCAACAACTGGGAAGATCCGGCGGTAATGCGCGAGACCCTCGACGGCCTGTTCAAGGGCAGCATGCGGGGCCGGACCATGTACGTGATCCCCTTCTCCATGGGTCCGCTGGGTTCACGGATTGCCCACATCGGCGTCGAGATCACGGACAGCCCCTACGTCGTGACCAACATGCGCATCATGACCCGCATGGGCAAGGCCGTACTCGACGTGCTCGGCACCGATGGCGAGTTCGTGCCCTGCGTGCACTCGGTCGGCGCGCCGCTGGCCGCTGGCGAGAAGGACAGCCGCTGGCCGTGCAACCCGGACACCAAGTACATCGTCCACTATCCGGAGACGCGCGAAATCTGGTCGTACGGCTCCGGCTACGGCGGTAACGCGCTGCTGGGCAAGAAGTGCTTTGCGCTGCGCATCGCGTCCACCATGGCACGTGACGAAGGCTGGCTGGCCGAGCACATGCTCATCCTCGGCGTGGAATCGCCCGAAGGCGACAAGACCTACGTCGCGGCAGCCTTCCCGTCGGCCTGCGGCAAGACAAACTTCGCCATGCTGATCCCGCCCAGGAGCTTCGACGGCTGGAAGATCACCACCGTTGGCGACGACATTGCCTGGATCAAGCCGGGCAAGGATGGCAAGTTCTATGCGATCAACCCCGAGGCGGGCTATTTCGGCGTCGCCCCCGGCACCAGCGAGAAGACCAACTTCAACGCGATGGCGACACTGAAGGAGAACATCATCTTCACCAACGTCGCACTGACCGACGACGGCGACGTGTGGTGGGAAGGGATGAGCAAGGAGGCGCCGGCTCACCTCGTCGACTGGCAGGGCAAGGACTGGACACCCGAGATCGCGAAGGAAACCGGGCGCAAGGCCGCCCACCCCAACGCACGCTTCACCGCACCGGCAAGTCAGTGCCCGTCGATCGACCCCAACTGGGAAGATCCGGAAGGCGTGCCGATCTCCGCTTTCATCTTCGGCGGCCGCCGTGCCACCACCGTGCCACTGGTCTATCAGGCGTTCAACTGGAACTTCGGTGTCTACATGGCCGCCACTCTCGGATCGGAAACCACCGCCGCCGCCTTCGGCGCGCAGGGTGTGGTGCGTCGCGACCCGTTCGCGATGCTGCCCTTCTGCGGCTATCACATGGGCGATTACTTCAACCACTGGCTGCGCATGGGCCATGTCGTCGACAACACGCCCAAGATCTTCTGCGTGAACTGGTTCCGCATGAACGAAAAGGGCGAGTTCATGTGGCCAGGCTTCGGCGAGAACATGCGCGTGCTCAAGTGGATCGTGGATCGCGTTCGCGGCCGAATCGGTGCCAAGGAGACGTCGCTGGGCTGGATGCCGGGCTTCGACGACATGGACTGGACCGGCTCGGATGTCACCCGCAGCGAGTTCGAGGCACTCACCCACGTCGACGCCGATGCGTGGAAGAAGGAACTCGAACTGCACAAGGAATGGTTCGACAAGCTGCAGGACCGCCTGCCGCGCGAACTGGTACTCAAGCGCGAGTTGTTCGAACTGGCGCTTTCGGTCTGACCGATACGATTCCGGGGCGACCCGCATCGACAGAGCGCCGGCTTGCCGGCGCTCTTTTGCTTCGCGCCAACTGATCCTAGTGTAGTGGTGCGCTCTTGAAGGAGCCTATCGTGAGCGCACTGATTCTGGTTCGACCGCTTGCTCCCAAGTGCATCTGAGGAGCAGATTAGAAAGTTCCTTCCCCTTCAAGGGGAAGGACAGGATGGGGATGGGTTTCTTGCGGGCGCCTCGGAGTCCACCCATCCCCACCCCAGCCCTCCCCTTGAAGGGGAGGGGGCTTCATTGTGCCAAACTTAAGTGCCCCCCTGCGTGCAGCACTGTACCGGGATTATTCGGAGAACGAGGATGGCCCCACACCTTGCCCGCCGCATGGCCGACATCCAGCCCTTCCATGTCATGGAGCTGATGCGACGCGCCCACGAACTCGAGGCACAGGGACGCGACGTGATCCACATGGAGGTCGGCGAACCGGATTTTCCCACGGCCGCGCCGATCATCGAAGCCGCGACACGCTTCCTCGCAGCCGCGGATGTGCACTACACCGCCGCGCTGGGTCTGCCGCGCCTGCGCGAAGCGATTTCGGGGTTCTATCGCGACCGCTTCGGCGCCGACGTGCCGCCCGAACGTATTGTCGTCACTCCCGGCGCATCGGGTGCGCTCATGCTTGCACTGGCGGTGACAACCGATCCCGGCGACGAGTGGCTGTTGCCGGATCCGAGCTATCCCTGCAATCGCCACCTGGTGCGAAGCTTCGAGGGCGTGGCACGGGCAATTCCGGTCGATGCTCATACGCGCTTCCAGCCAACCGCATCGCAAGTGCAGGCCGCCTGGTCCACCGCCACACGCGGTCTGCTCGTCGCCTCCCCGTCCAATCCCACCGGCACACTGCTCGACCCGGCCGAACTCGTCGCGCTGCGCACCACGGTGCTGGAAAGGGGTGGCACCCTGATCGTGGACGAGATCTACCAGGGCCTGACATACGGGCTCGAATCGAGCACGGTGCTCGGCGAGATGGACGACGTGTTCGTCGTCAACAGCTTTTCGAAGTACTTCGGAATGACCGGCTGGCGGCTCGGCTGGCTGGTGGCGCCGGAAGCCTATGTCCGCGAAGTCGAGAAGCTCGCCCAGCACTTCTTCATCTCGCCCTCGACACCGGCCCAGCACGCTGCACTCGCCGCCTTCGAACCGGGCACGCTGGAGATACTGGAAGACCGCCGGCATCAGTTCGCCGAACGCCGGGCAACCCTGCTGCCGGCACTGCGTGAACTCGGCTTCGTCGTTGCAGCCGAACCGCAGGGCGCGTTCTACATCTATGCGGACGTTTCAGGACTTACGGATGACAGCGAGGCACTCGCGCGCCGGATGATCGAGGAGGCCGGCGTAGCCGTGACTCCGGGACTGGATTTCGGCGACCACCTTCCGCGCAAGCACCTGCGCATCGCCTATACGACGCGCAGGGAGCGATTGCTGGAAGCCTGCGAACGCCTGCGCCGCGTGATTGCGACCTGACGCAGGATTCGATGGGACAGAATGGCGCGCAATGAACCCCGTGCCGATCGTGTCGGCCCAAGTCCGCGTAGCCCGATGCTCAGGCGTCTCCGACGCGTGCCACGGAAGCGATCTGGGCTTTCATCGCGAGCACCCGCTTCGTGTAGCGCGCTTCGGGATCGTTGCGCGCACCACCGTAGTACTGCAGCGCAGCCTGCAGACTGCCGTAGCGCTGGAGGCCCTCGACCAGCACCTGGGTGCCGACCTGGACATTCAGCAGCGGATCGAAGAGCGCATCCTCGCCCGCATCTTCGCCGATCTTGTCCATGTGCCAGCGCGGAATCACCTGCATCAGCCCCTGGGCGCCCATGCTGCTCTCGGCAAAGGGGTTGAAGCTCGACTCGACCGCCATCATCGCGACGATCAGAAGCGGATCCAGACCCGCCCCCCGAGCGCTGTTTTCTGCCTCTGCCAGCACCGGCTCCAGTGCCACACTGGATACGCGATAACGGCGTGACACCCAGTCCCGGACGCGTTGCATTTCCTCGGACAGCGCAACTTCCTCGACGGGCTCGGGAGTTGCAGCCAGCGCCGGATCGCGCCAGCGCATCGTTACCGGAACAGGTGATGGATTATCGATGGCAGGCTGCGGCAACTCGACGATCATCGCGGCATGCGCGTCCATTAACCCGGTGTCCGAGAAGTGGACGGATTCGTGCTTGAGATGACCGCTACCGAAATGCGCAAGCACCAGCAGGCCCAGCGCAAGCAGTCCGCCGTGGGTAAAGCGCAATACGAAATTCCCTGCTTTGCCGGCGACTGCCTTGAAAGAAGTTGCGTTACTCATGGTGCCTCCTTGCTGTGACCGGGTGCCTCGGCGAACCCGCTCCGCAAGCAAAGCTTCGGGCGGATGGCTGTCGTCGAAGGAATCGGAGGGGTCCCCCACCGGATTCAATCCGGCCGGCGCCCTTCGAACATCCCGGTCGTCAGTGGTCGTTCAGCGCGCTGCCGCAACCAGACAACGTGCCCCGCGGTGCGAGCGGCCATGTCGATTGCACGAAAGGTCAGGATGACCCCGTGCCGCACCAGGGAAACTGTACTCGGATCGTTTTGGACGAATCCGTATGCTGCAATGCAGCACCTATGCACTTTATTGATTTAATGGATTTTTGTCAATATTGGCAGTTCCCGCATGAGGAAAAGATCGTGACAAACTGCGCAGAATTTCGGGCACCCCCACGCCACCAGCCGAATTCCGCCCGATGCCCCATGTCGCGTTTTCGCAACATGTCGCGATCAGTGCCCGGACATCCCGACGGAGGGTGTCAGCACCTGCGTGCCGCGAAGAGGCTCTCGTCTTCGAGCATGGCCTGCAGTCGTGCCCAGTCGAAGAGCGGTCCCGGATCGGTCTTGCGTCCGGGCGCGATATCGCAATGTCCGGCCACGTCCTCGATCGGATACCTGCCGCGGATCGCCTGCACCAGTTGCGCCAGAGCTTCGTACTGGGGGGGCTCGAAGGGCTGCGTGTCGGATCCTTCCAGCTCGATCCCGATCGAATGATCATTGCACTGTTCCCGTCCTCTCCAGCACGAAACACCCGCGTGCCAGGCCCGTTCCTCGGTCGACACGTACTGGACAACCGAGCCGTCGCGGCGAATGAAGAAGTGCGCCGACACCCGCAACGCGCAGATGTCTTCATAGTACGGATGTACGGTTGGATCGAGCCGGTTGGTGAACAGTTCCTCGACGCCCGGACCACCGAATTGATCGGGCGGCAGACTGATCGCGTGAATCACGATCAGCGATACCTCCCCGGGATCGGGTCGGGCATCGTGATTGGGCGATGCGCAATGCTTCGCCCCGACGAGCCAACCGGCGCCGTTGAGCACGAACGCGTCCGTCACATCCGGTTGCGAGCCTCTTCTTCGCGTCATCCCGCGACCTTCAGAGGGGCGGAGGAAAGAACAGGCCGCCGTTGATCCACAGTCTGTTGAAACCGCGGTCGAGGCGCAGGGGACTGCCCCGCCCGACATTGCGTTCGAACAGATCCGCGTAGTGCCCCACTTGCGTCACCACGCGATATGCCCACGCGTCGTCCAGCCCGAGCGAGTCGCCGAATCCCGGAACCTTCCCGGCCAGACGCAGGAGTTCCCTCCCCGCATCCTCGCCCACCGCCTGCAGCCTGACCGCGGTAGCGCCATGATGTTCGGCGATCTGGGTCACGTTGATGACCCAGCGCACGATCGAGAACCAGCGCTCGTCACCTCCGCGAACGTACGGCCCCAGCGGCTCACGCGACAGGGTTTCGTCGAGCATCCGCCACGCCGAGGGGTCGAGAATGCGCGTCGCGCGGCGCGCAGCGAGTTCGGACCGGTCGCCGCTGAGCAGCTCGCAGTCGCGGCGCATGAAGCGATTCAGCCGGTCGTCCGAAGAACTGGACTCGACCAGTTTCAGATCGAGTGCGCGGGCACGCGAAACGCTGGCCAGATTTGCGGCCGTGGTCGTACCCGCCTGCACGCACACCCGCTTCCCGCGCGCATCCGAAAGCTTGCCGATCGCGCCATCCGCCCACACCATCAGGCCCTGGCCGTCGAAGAACGTCGGCGCCACGAAGCGTGCGCCCATTGCCGTGTCGCGATCCAGCGTCCAGGTAGCCATTCCGAAGGCGATGTCGACTTCGCCGCGCACGAGCGCCTTGAACTTGTTGGCCGTGTTGATGCGTTCGATCTGAACCGCATCGGCATGCCCGAGAACCGCCGCGGCGACGGCACGGCAGAAGTCCACATCGAAGCCGACCGGACGGCCTTCCGGATCCACGCTGCCGAAACCCGGCGTACCATCCACCGCGCAACGCACCACACCGCGCTCGCGCACACCGTCAAGAACGTCCGCGCCCGCAGGCGCAGCCATGGTGGCGAGGGCAAAAAACAACGCAAGGCCGCTACGCATCGCGACACGCCTGCCAAAAGCACACTTTCGCACGTATCTGCTCCACTCGATCGGTTAGCATCGTATCAACGATATCGGGCATATGATATGCGCGGTGGACCGCGCACGGATGCTCGCATCCTCGCTTGCATCCTTTTTCGCACACCATGAACATGACGACCGCCGAGCCTCTCCTCCACACCACGGTCAGAAAACGCCTGCGCAGGTTCATCTGGCTCATGGCCTTCGTGTTCGCCGCCATGATCTCGCTACTCCTGCTCACGCAGGTGCTCTTGCAGCGCGACTCGCTGCACCTTCAGGAACAGCTGCTTCCGCACTGGCAGGCCGCGCAGTTGCTCAACACCGATAGCCAGATGCTTAGCGCCCAGGCTGCGAGGCTCCCTTTGGCACTCACCGTAGGCGAGCTCGAGACCACCCGCGACCGCGTCGACAGCCAGCTCGCGCTGCTCGAACACGACCTGGCCCGCGTCGTCGGCTTCACCGGCGAAGACGCCCGTACCCGGGAACTGGCCACAGCGGTGAGCGACCTCGTACGCAGCGTCGAGAGCACCATGGCGGCCGCACGCACACGGCTCACGCTCACCGATGGAGACCCCGACGCCTTGGCCGAAACTTCATCCGAGCGCCGTGCACTGCGTCGCAAGGAGCGCGATCTGGCACGCCTGCTCGACGACCAGGCGGTGAAGCTGGCGAGCTACGCTGCCGGCCTTGCCGCCGACGTGGACCGTCAGATGCAGCTTCAGCGCGACGAACATCGGCGCAAGCTGGGGCTTCAGACGCTTCTCATCGTATTGGCTGGGCTGTTGGTCGGGGGTTTGCTGCTGGCCCAGTATCGCTTTCTCGACAGGCAACTGCTGCGCCGTATCGACGGACTGCGTCGAGCCATGGCCGAAGGCGCGGTGGATGAACGCCTGCTCGAGAGCACCGGCCATGGCGACGAGCTGGAGGCGATGCAGACCGAACTCGCACGCCTGCTCGAACGGCTTACACGACAGAACGAAAGCCTGGAACAACTCGCCACGACCGACGCACTGACCGGGCTCGCCAATCGCCGCCGCCTGTTCGAGCAGCTCGACCAGGAAATTCTCCGCAGCCGCCGCTACGACAAACCGCTGTCCGTGGTCGCCATCGACATCGACCACTTCAAGCGCATCAACGACACCTGGGGGCACTCGGTCGGCGACCGGGTGCTGCAGGACGCAGCCGCCACCTTGGCTGCGGCGTCGCGCGACACCGATTTGGTGGCCCGCACCGGGGGCGAGGAATTCGTCCTGCTGCTTCCCGAAACCGCGCTGGAAGGCGCGATGACGGTTGCCGAAAGCCTGCGCAGGCGCATCGAGAGCACCGACACGAAGCTGCCCGACGGCCCGCTGCTCACCTCCACAATCAGCCTCGGGGTCGCGACCCTGCGCCCCGGCGAAAGCGCCGAGGAAATCATCAACCGCGCCGACGCCGCACTTTACGCGGCCAAACGGCTCGGTCGAAACCGGGTGGAAGCGGCCGAAGGGCGATGATCGACGCTTGCCGCGAAGGGCTGGCGGCAGCATCAACATCCCTGGGGTTCCTGGCTCTCCCACCTTCTTCCATTCCCGGTGGATAATAGGCGCGGACAAAGAGGGAAGTGCATGCGGGGCGAATCGCGAAAACACGTTCTGGTCACCGGAGGCGCGGGCTTCCT